>JAGVLI010000733.1 GCA_020054355.1 Planctomycetales bacterium
CGTGTTGCCCGGCGCCGGTTTCCGCGATGATGCGGCGCTTTCCCATCCGCTTCGCGAGCAGCATCTGACCGAGGGCGTTATTGATCTTGTGCGCGCCGGTGTGGTTGAGGTCTTCCCGTTTGAGGAAAATCCGCGCCCCGCCGGCTTTCTGAGTCAGACGTTCGGCGAAGTACAGCGGCGTCGGCCGGCCGACGTAGTGTTGCAAGTAATGGGTGAGGTGTTTCTGAAATTCGGGGTCTTCCTGGGCGGCGGCGTAAGCCTGGGTGAGCTGATCCAGGGCATGCATCAGGGTTTCGGGCACGAATCGGCCGCCGTAGGGACCGAAGCGGCCCTGCTGATCGGGAACGGTCGAAAGGACTGCCGACATAGTTGTTCCTCGTTCCCGATCGTTGCGATCTCTCGGGGCTGGCAAGTGAGTGAACTGCGATTAGCTGACAGCTATCAGCCATCAGCCATCAGCTATTCGCCGATGGTTGGATCGTGGCCCGGCTGTTCGTCGGCTGCACGTCGTCTCCTTTCGTTCAGTGTGCTGATTTTCCGCGATCCGTCAAGCTCCGGACATCCGCGATGGCACGCGGCCGATGCCTCGTTTATAATCCTTCCCATGCCAGAATTGCCTGAAGTCGAAACCGTGGTCCGCGACCTGCGTCCGCACCTGATCGGCCGGCGGATCGCATCCGTCAAAGTGAGCCGGCATCACTTGCGCCAGCGCTGGCAGCCCGCCTGGAACCAGCTGTTGCCGGGCCGACAGGTGCTTGAGATTCGCCGCCGGGGCAAATGGATTTGCACGCTGCTCGACGATGCGCGCTTCCTGGTCATTCACCTGGGCATGTCCGGGCAGTTGACGGTCGTGCCGAACGCGGCGCCGATTCAGAAGCACACGCATGTGATTGTCGGCCTGGACGACGGCGGCCGACAGCTCCGCTTCCGGGACATCCGCCGCTTTGGCCTGGCCGTGCTGGTCGAGAGCGCGGCGGCCCTGGAAGTCATGCTCGACTCCGGCAAGCTTGGTCCCGAACCGTTCGACCTGAAGCCGGCGTACTGGCGAAAACGGTTGACGGCGACGCAACGCAGCCTGAAGGCGGCGCTGCTCGACCAACGGCTGGTGGCCGGCGTGGGCAACATCTACGCCGATGAATCGCTGTTCGAGGCCCGGCTGCCGCCCACGCAGCGCGGCAGTCAAACCAGCGCGGCCGACGCCGACCGCTTGCGCCGCTCGATCGTGCGGGTGCTGAATCGCGCCATCGAACGGCGCGGCTCGTCGATCCAGAACTACGTCGGCGGGGAGGGTTTGCAGGGAGAGTATCAGAACGAATTCCGCGCCTACGGCCGTACCGGCGAGCCGTGCCCGCGTTGCGAAACGCCGATCGAGCGCATCCGGCTGGCCGGCCGTTCGACGCATTATTGTCCTCGATGCCAGGGGCAGTGAACAGTGAGCAGTGAACAGTGAATAGCGGGGATGGCCCTGCGGTCATTGCACACTGCACACTGCACACTGCCCACTGCCCACTGCCCACTGCACACTGCACACTGCACACTGCTATGTCCTACCGTGCCTTCAAGCATCTGCTCGGCGAAACCAGCCTGGAGCGCAAGACCCGCTTGCTCCTGGGCACGGGCGTCCTCGTCTTGATTACCGCCAGCTTCTGGTGGTTCGCTTTTCAGACCGAACACCTGACCTACAACCAGACGCAGAGCACGGCCCGCTTGCTGGTCAGTCATTTCGTGGCGCGGGAGCACGTCAAGCGCATCGCCAAGGACAAGCTCGGCGAGGACGATTGGCGGCCGGCGATGGAGGACTTCAAGGAAAAATTCGAGAAGCAATGGCCGGAAGGACTCGGCGAGTACGACTACAAGTTCCTCAAGCCCAAGGCCAAGCTGTCGGACCATCAGCCGGATTACCGCTTCGACCGCCAGGTGCTGAGCGATTTCCTGGAAGACTCAGGGAAGAACGAAGCCAACTGGATCGGCGAGGAAAGCCGCGAAGGGTTGGTGCAGGGCGGTGAACCCAAGCGGTTCTTCTTCTACTACGCCGCCGTCCGGGCGTCGCCGGCCTGCATCAAGTGCCATCAGCAGCTGCGGACCCAGGAAGAAGCCCGCGAACTGGGCGAACTGAAGGAAGGCAGCCTGATGGCCGTGGTCCGCGTCCGCATTCCGACCAAGGCCATCGAGGAAGGCGTCCATCTCAACCGGGCCGTGCTGATCTCGACGGCCCTGGTCACTGCCTTGCTCATCATGACCGGCAGCTACCTGATTATTCGCTATGTCATCGTCAAGCCGGTCAAGCACCTCAAGGAAGTCAGCGACGCGATTGCCGCCGGCGAACTGAACGTCCGCAGCGAAATCCAGACGGGCGACGAGTTCGAGGATTTATCGCACGCCTTCAACCGCATGCTGCGCAATCTGGTCTCGATGCAGGACCGGCTGCGCAAGGTGAACACCGACCTCGACCGCAAGGTGGACGAGCTGGCCCGCGCCAATCTGGCCCTCTACGAATCGAACCGGCTGAAGAGCGACTTTTTGGCCACCATGAGCCACGAGCTGCGGACGCCGCTGAATAGTATCCTCGGTTTCAGCGAGGTGTTGCTTTCCAGCCAGCCGATGAACGACAAGCAGAACCGCTGGGTCGGCAACATCCAGTCGAGCGGCCAGCGACTGCTCAACCTCATCAACGACATTCTCGACCTGGCCAAGATCGAAGCCGGCAAGCTGGAGGTGCATCTCGAAGAGGTGTCGGCCGGCGATTTATGCGAGGAGCAGGTCAACATGTTCCGGCCGGTGGCGCAAAAGAAGAACATCGACTTGCGCACCCAGATCGAAGCGGGCGTGCCGTTGCTGCGGCAGGACGCGGGCAAGCTGCGGCAAATCCTGTCGAACCTGCTGTCGAACGCCATCAAGTTCACGCCGGAAGGCGGGCGCGTGCTGCTCAAGGCGGAGGCCGATGGTCCGCAAATCGTGCTGACCGTGAGCGATACCGGCGTCGGCATCGCGCCGGAGGATCAGGAACTGGTCTTCGAGCGCTTTCGCCAGGCGGCCAACCCGATGACCCGCGCTCATGCCGGCACCGGCCTGGGCCTGTCCATCGTTCAGGAACTGTGCAAGCTGCTCGGCGGCGAAGTGACGCTGAAAAGCGAACTGGGGCGCGGCAGCACGTTTACCGTCCGGCTGCCCAGCCATCTCAGCCAGGAGCCGCGCGTCGAGTTCGACCTGGCCGGCGAGCGCATTCAGGCGGACGTGCGCGATCATGCGCTGGCTGCCCGGCCGGAAGACTTCGGTATTCCGGAACAAGCGCCGCTCGGCGCGGTGGATGAGATCGGA
>JAGVLI010001003.1 GCA_020054355.1 Planctomycetales bacterium
GGCTGCGGCCGTGGCGCGGGGAAGAGTGCCGCGAACTCCGGCACGGTACTGGCGGCGGCCCACTTCTGGGTGCCTTCCTTGAGCAGCATGTCGCCCGGCTTGATCGTGCCGGCCCCGATCAGTTTTTGCAGCGCCTGCTGCGACAGGGGACCGATTTTCTTGCGGTCCTGGACACAATACCATTCATCGTCCCACGACAGGGCATTGGGTGGCGGCGTTTGGTTCGGAGGCGCTGAGGCGGCCGGCAACAATCCCGGCACCGTGCTGGCCGCTCCCCATTTCTGCGTCCCCGCTTGCAGGACCATGTCGCTCGGCAGGAGTTGTCCGGAACCGAGCAATCGCTGTAACTCGTGCAAGGGCACCGGCCCCACCTTTTGCCGGTTCTTCGCGTACAGCCACTGGCTGGCGGGATCGAGATGGCTCGCAGGCGTGTCCCGGATCACGAAGCCGCAATCTCGACAGTAGATCGTGTCCGTCTGCTCGGTCGCCGACTCGAAGATCGCCTTGCAGTTGGGGCAGGGTAGCCGAATCATGGTGTTCCCGCGTCAGGGTGGCCGATAAGTCCGAGGGTACGCAAGACCGCCCATTTTCGGTGGCGGGTATCCGCAGGTAAAGTAAATTGCTCGACAGTCTGCTGGGGATGGGGACGGGAGAGACATGCCGACAAAAAAAGTCCCGCGGCGCGACCTGAAACAGGTCGCGCCGCGGGACCGAATTGCCCTGAATTCACCGCTGGCTTATGCCGCGCGAAATCGAATCAGTTATTGCTGAACAAAGGCGTCGCTTTCTGCTCTTCGAGGACCAAGCCGTTGCCATCCAGGAGACGGAAGCGACCCACGGAATATAGCTTCAGCTGCCGCGTGAAGGTTTCCCGAGCCTGCGCTTCAGGCCCCTTGCAAACAGTGATCCAGTTCTGCCCGCCCAGACCGGCTTTCTGGACCTGGAATTCGGGGGTCATGGCTGCTTCTCCCTGTACCTCGTTGGGACCTGTTCCGCCGCGTGACGCTAATCTATTATAGCGAATCCAGCAAGCAGTGTGCCAGATAGGCCAGATTCGCGGATTTAAGACACAAGTTGCATTCCGATAGACGTTTGAAGAAATTCCTGTCAGTCCCGCTATGGGCAACACCTCGCACTTCGATGTGCATTCTCGGAGCGTTCCGCCCAAAACCGCTGCACACCGACCAGCGGCTGGCCTGCTTCGGCCTTTCGAGTGGGCGATTCCGAATGCGCCGAGCGAGTTGGGTTGCAGCGGTACATCCTTATCGGACGGCGAGCACCGCGTCATGAAGCGAACCGTTTGGGAATCGGCGGCAGATGTCGGCATCGACTCCCCGCGGTCGGGCGCGACATAACCGAAGCGCCTGAATTAGTAAAGCTCGCCTTGGGGGCAAACCTCAATCCCGAGTGTTCCCGCATGGCGAAATACCTTTGTGACAGAGCGGCTGGTCGGTGTCAAGGCGGCGAGTTCAGCATGTGAGCAAAATGGGCTGTCGGATGGCTGCTGCGTAGCGACGCTTCCCGTCACTGGGGCGGATTCAGTTGGTAGCAAACCATCTCCCGATCGTTGCGCAGAAACGCCCGCCCGTGCGCGATCGCCAGGTAGTTCCAGGTCTTGCCCGTGAGCGCACGGATGCTGCCGAGCTTGCGGTAGGCTTGCGGGTTGGCTTCCACCAGGGCAAATTCTCCCGTATCGGATAGCACGAACAGCAAATCATCCTGAAGCAGCAGCTGGCCGTGACCGAAACGGCCGTCGCGCCAGCGGCGCTCGCCGGTTTGGGCATCGAGGCAGACGAGGATGCCCTCGTCCAGACCATAGAGGAAGCCGTCGCGCTGCACCGGGCTGGTGAACTTGCAGCGCAGGTTCTTGTTTTGCCAGAGCGGCGTCGCGTCGTTCCCGGCCACCTTCAGCATGGCGCAGCCGACGCCGTAGCCCGACGAGATAAACACTCGGTCGCCGCTCAACACGATGGGCTGGGCCACGTTAATGTCGTTCATCGTCTCCCATTTATGCCGCCAGAGTTCCTGGCCGGTGAGTGGGTCATGTCCCGCCACCCCGCCGCCGTCGAAGATCAGGATTTGGCGGCGCCCGCCTAACGTGGCCAGCTGGGGCGAACTGTAACCGGCCCGCTGATTGCCCGCGTTCCAGATAGGTTTGCCGGTGGCGCGGTCGAAGGCGAGCAGCGCCCGGTCGGCGGCTTGCTCCTTTTGCTTGCCCGGGTTCACCACAACCATCTGGTCGAAGACCAGCGGCGAACCGCTCATGCCCCACTGGATGTTGTCGTTATTTTCCAGGATGTCAGCGGACCAGACCCATTTGCCGGTCGCCAGTTCCAGGCAGACGAGATGCCCCTTGGCGCCCAGGGAATAGACCTTGCCGTCGGCAATGGTCGGCGTGGCGCGCGGGCCGGGGCCGCCGAGCGGTTCGGTGAACGAGGCGGGATGGTTGTAGACCCAGAGTTCCTGTCCGGTCGGCGCTTCGTAGCAGACCACGGCTTCGTTGTCCCGGCGCTGCTCGATGGTAACGGCTACTGGGCCGAAGATGGCCAGCGAGGCGTAGCCGCGGCCGACGGGTTGCCTCCAAAGTTCGCGCGGTGGATTCGCGGCCCAGTCACGGGGCAGCTTGGGGCCGCGCACGATGCCGTCGCGATCCCGGTTGCGGTAGCCGGGGAAGTCGGCTTCGTTTTCCGCCTGGAAGTCTGCCTTCAGGGTCGCTACGGCACCCTGCTGCCGACGGTGGGCTTCGAGCACATCGTCCGGCGATGGTTCCCAGCGCCACTGCACGACTGGCTCGAAGTCGCCGGTGAAGTGCATTTCGCGAATGATTGCTGGGACCGCCGCTGCAAGCAGCAGCAGCAGTGCCAGGCGCAGATACCAGAACAACCAGGGCACGAACAGGAACCAGCAGGCCAGAACCAGGACCGTGAGCAAGCCGACGAAGACGATGCCGAAGTTGCGACTCGCCAGTTCGAATTCCGGCGCTGGCCAGGTCAGCAGCGCGACGGCGGTCGCGCCCGCGCCGCCGAGCACCAGCAGCGGAAAGCCGCACTGCCAGAACCAGCGCCACTTCGATACGGAAGGCACGGAAGACATATTTATTTACCGGCAGTGTCCAGGAATTCCACGTCGCGCCACGGTCATTATCTTAACAGACGAGGCGATCCGGTAGGTGCCGCGAGCCGAGCGGCACCGCGACTTTGCAATAACGTAAAGTTTCCGGCGCGACAGGTCCGGCTCAGCTCGCCGGACCTACCCGGCGAGGCGAACGGAAATGCCGGCGCGGGAAAGAATTGAGTTATCCAGCGCCTGGCTTGCCGATCCGTGCTAAACTACAACACTGCTCGTTGTCTCGCCTGCCGTTGCCTACCTGGTTCGTCGCTCCATGACCATCACCACCACGCCATCGCTGGTCGATGCCCTGCGACAGAGCCGGCTGCTCGATCCGAAGCAGCTCGAGGAAGTGACGCGCGCCCTGCAAAGCCAGTTTCCGGACCCCCGGCTGCTCGCCCGCGAGTTGATGAAACGCAACTGGGTGACTGCCTATCAGATCAATCAACTCTTTCAGGGCAAGGGCCGAGAACTGCTGCTCGGTTCCTATGTCTTGCTGGAACGGCTCGGCGAAGGGGGCATGGGCCAGGTGTTCAAGGCCCGGCACCAGAAGATGGGGCGGATCGTCGCCCTCAAGCTGATCCGCAAGGACCGGCTGGCCAATCCCACGGCCCTGCGCCGCTTCGAGCTGGAGATTCGGGCCGCCGCGCAGCTGTCGCACCCCAATATCGTGACGGCGCACGACGCGGCCCAGGTCGGCGACACGCATTTCCTGGTGATGGAATATGTCGAGGGCGTGGACCTGGCGAAGATGGTGCGCGACAGCGGGCCATTGCCGGTCGAGCAGGCATGCGCCTACATTCGCCAGGCAGCGCTGGGCTTGCAGCACGCGCAGGAGCGCGGGCTGATCCATCGCGACATCAAGCCGTCCAACCTGCTGCTGGCCGTGAAGGAAGGCGTGGTCAAGGTGCTCGACCTCGGTCTGGCCCGGTTGCCGGAATCGAAATCGGGCGACACCGTGGAGCCGCTGACGGAGTTGAACGCGGTCGTGGGCACGCCCGACTTCGCCGCCCCGGAGCAGATCCGCCACCCGACGCTGGCGGATACGCGGGCCGATCTCTACAGCCTGGGCTGCACCTTCTACTTCCTGCTGAGCGGTCGGCCGCCGTTCCAGGGCCAGAGCATGGCGGAAACGCTGGTCAAGCATCAGCTGGAAGAGCCGGAACCGATCGAAAAGCTGAATCGGGACGTGCCGGCCGGCGTGGCCAGCGTGATCCGCCGCTTGATGGCGAAGCAGCCGGAAGAACGCTATCAGACGGCGGCGGAGTTGGCTGCCGTGTTGGAGACAGGCTTGAGCACGGGCCGGTGGCCGGCAGCGGGAGCAACCACTTCGGCACCCGTGACGATCCGCGTGGCCCGGCCCAACACCGGGCTGCTGCTGGGACCATTGGACTATCCGCTGGCCCCATCGCCATCGACCTCCAAGAGCTTGACGGCGCTCCGCCTGACTTCGCACTGGGGCAAACGGGCAGCGCGGAAAACGTGGGCGGGCTCGCGCTGGCTATGGCATCA
>JAGVLI010000905.1 GCA_020054355.1 Planctomycetales bacterium
CCGAAGCCGCGGCGAAGGACCTGGCCACCGCCGACGAACTAGCGCCAGACGACGCCGAGGTCATGCTCGCCGTCAGCAGCCAAGCCATGGCTCGCGGCGATCTGGACCAGGCGCGGGCCCGGCTGCAGCGCGGCCTGGAACGGTTCAAGCATAATGGTCCCTTCTACCTGAAACTGGCGGAATTGGAGACCGTCGCTCGCCGCATGCCGGAAGCGATCGCTATTCTGCAACGCGGTGTCGAAGCATTCCCCCAAAATGACGAGCTGCGCTGGACGCTGGTCAACCTGCTGATTCAGCAAGGCCAGGAACCGACCGAGGAAATCGACCGCTTGAAGGAGCGCGGTTTGCCCGCCGCCCAGCTGGAATACTTGCAGGCGCGCGTCTTGATGAATCAGTCGCGCTGGCAACAGGCCGCCCGGCTGCTCGAAAGGTTGCAGAGCGACCTCCGCCCCTGGCCGTTGCTGAGCAAGCAGGCCAGTCTCTTCTTGGGTCAGTGTTACGGCCAGCTGGGCAATCCCGATCAGCAGTATGCCGCCTATCGTCGTGCGGTCACGACCGATCCGTTGTGGGAGCCGGCCTGTCTGGGCCTGGCTGCGTCCCAGGTCGCCCTCGGCCGCACCGATGACGCGCTGGCCACCTACCGACGCATCCTGTCGCGCTCGCCCGCCGCCGCCTTGCCGCTGGCCCGCTTGCTGATCGCGCAAAACCTTCGCCTGCCAGCCGGCCAGCAGCGCTGGGAAGAACCGGAACGACTGCTCGACCAGGCCGTTCGCGATAATCCAGATGCCCCGGAAGTCGCGCTGCTGCGCGCGGAACTGCTCAACGCTCAGGGTAAAGCCGAACGCGCCCGCGAAGTGCTGGTCAAGCTGCGCGTCGCCCGCCCGAAAGACCCCGAAGCCTGGCTGGCGCTGGCGGCGCTGCATGAACGGCAACAACAACCAGATGCAGCGCTCGCGGTGCTGGATGAAGCGGAGCGACAGCTTGGAGACCGGGTCGAGCTACGGCTGATGCGCGGCTGGTTGTGGAGCCAGCGCGGCGGCGAGGAAGGCCGGGCGGCGCTGCAACGACTGACCGAGAAGTCGGCAAACTTCTCGAGCGAGGAGCGGGGCCGACTGCTGCGCGGACTCGCGAGCTGCCAGGCCCGCCTGGGCAACCTGGAGGAAGCCCGCAGCCTCTGGACCAAGGCTGCCGAGCAAGCCCCAACCGACCTCGCTCTCAAGCTGGTGCTGTTCGACCTGGCCTTGCAGGCCGGCGACGATACCGCCATGCAACGCCTGTTGAAAGAGGTGGAATTGATCGAAGGCCGGGACGGCTCGCTGTGGCGCTACGGCCAGGCCTGCCGGTTGATCCGTCAGGGCAAGCAGGGAAAAACCGAAGCGCTGGAAGAAGCCCGGACGCTGCTGGCTCAGGCAGCCGTCAACCGCCCGACCTGGCCGCGCGTGCCGACGGCACTGGCCGAGATCGCCGTGCTGTCGCGCGACTTCCCCGGCGCGATCAAGCAGTATCAGCAAGCCCTGGAGCTGGGCGATCGTAGCCCGCAAGCGATGCGCCAGCTGGTGGAACTGCTCTACCAGCAGCGCCGCTATGCCGAGGCCGACGAAGTCATCCAGAAGCTCCCGGAACGGGAAGCCCTGGCCCCCGACCTGCAACGACTGGCGGCCTCGGTTTCGCTGCAACGGCAAGACCCGGACCGCGCTCTCAAGCTCGCCCGCCAAGCGGTGGCCACGGACTCAAAGGACTACCGCGAATGCCTGTGGCTGGGGCAAGTGCTCGCGGCCGCCTCCCAGAAGGAGCAGGCCGAAACGATGCTGCGCCGCGCGGTCGCGCTCGCCGACACGGTGCCGGAAACCTGGGTCGCCTTGATTCTGCATCTGGCGCGCCAGGGGCAAAAGGACCAGGCCGAGGAACTGCTGCGGCAAGCTCAGGGCAAAGTTCAGGGAGAACACGCGGCAGCGGCGCTGGCAGCCGCTCACGAAGCGCTCGGCCAAGCAACGGAGGCGCAAAAGCTCTACGAGAAAGCCCTGACGGCCCGGCCGGACGATCCCGCCTTGCTGCGGAGCTTTGCCAGCTTCTGTCTGCGTCAGGGCAGGTCGCGGGAGGCAGGGCAACATCTGCGGAACCTCATGACGCTCCAGGCCCGCGCGCCGGACGATGCCGCCTGGGCACGACGGACGCTGGCCGTCAGCCTCGCCAGCAGCGGCGACTATCAGCAGTGGCACGAAGCGCTCAAGCTGCTCGGACTCCGCGAAGACGGCGATTTGCCCAAGACCGGCAGCGACAATCTGGACGAGCAACGGACCCGCGCGGTCGTGCTGGCCGCCATGAAGAACCGCCGCCAACGGCAGCGCGCGATCGGCTTGCTCGAGGACATTCGCGGCAGACAGGCACTAACCTCCGAGGAGCAGTTTCTGCTGGCCCAGCTCTATGAAGCGATCGGCGATTGGCCCAAGGCACGTCAGCAGATGGTGCAGCTATTGGCGGGCCAGTTGCGGGCGCGCTATTTGGCGCACCACATCCGGGGCCTGCTGCGGCACGGCGACGCCGCGGAAGCGGACTTGTGGATCGAGAAGCTGGAAAAGCTGCCGGAAGCGGCAGGCAGCTTCATGCTGGCGGAAATCAAGGCACGTTGGCTCGCGGCCCAGGGCCGCAACGAGAATGCCATCGAGACGCTGAGCGCCTATCGCCAGGATGAGAAAGCCCGGCCGGCCGACCCCTCGATCCGGCTATCGCTGAGCACGGCCATGCTGGACGAATTGAGCCAGGCGCAGCCGAAGGAAAAGCGATTCGCCGAGGCGGCGCAGGATTTCTACCGGGAACTGACTGCCAAACAACCGGAACGGTTGCTGGACCACGCTTCGTTCCTGGGGCGCTGTGGCCGGACGGCCGAAGCGCTGGACCTGTGCGACACGGCCTGGGGTAAGTCGCCGTCGGCCGCCGTCGGCGCTACCTGCCTGGCCATCCTGCGCGTGCCCGGCGCCGGCGCTTCGTTACAACAGCGTGTCGAAGATCGGTTGACGGCCGAAATCAAAAAGAACGCGCAGGCAGCGCCGAACCTGCTGGTCTGCCTGGCCGACTTGCGCGATTTGCAGGGCCGCCACGCCGACGCCGAGCGGCTTTATCGCCAAGTGCTCGAACGCGACCAGCGCAATCTGGTGGCGCTCAACAACCTCGCCTACCTGCTGGCTCTTCAGGGAAACAAGACTGGCGAAGCCCTGGAGTTGCTCAACCGGGCGTTCGCGATTGGCGGTCCCCTGCCGGAGTTGATCGACACGCGGGCGCTGGTCCGGTTGAAGGCGGGTCAGCCGCAGCTGGCCATTCCCGACCTGGAAGAAGCGGTGGCGGACAAGCCGGCGGCCACTCTGTGCTATCGCCTGGCCCAAGCGCAGCAACTCGCCAACAATCCGACGGCGGCCGCCGCCGCCCTGCGCCGCGCCAAGACACTGGGACTGCGGCCCGAAAAGCTCCATGCCCTCGAACGGGAAACCTATCAGCGGCTGCACGCGGAGCTGGAGTCGAGGTAGCCGCTGCCTCTGAAGATCGCTAACCTGGCGATGGTCGCGATATGCAAGGATGCCTCCATCTTCCTCGGAAGATGGGGGCCTTTTTTCGGGGCGACCCAGGGAATGCCGCCGTGAGCGTCTCGGTGATCGTGCCCACCTTGAATGAAGCCAGCTGCATCGCGGAGACGCTGCGCCGCTTGCGCGCGCGGCAGCCGGCGCAGATCATCGTCGTCGATGGCGG
>JAGVLI010000317.1 GCA_020054355.1 Planctomycetales bacterium
AGAAGGCATGTTTCTTGCCCTTGTACGATTCGCGCTGCAGGGGAATGCCGTTGATCCATACCGTCAGTTCCGGGTCCATCGACTGCACTTCCAGCTCGAACCGGCTCTGGGCATTGAGCAGCCAGGACGCCAGCTGGAACTCGTAGCGAAAATAGAGGCAGGCACTGGCTCCCACCGCGGCCTTGATGCCCTGTCGCGTCAGGTGCTCGGTCAGGTCGTCGCGCAGCATCCGGTCGAAATGGAACGGCCCGGTGGCCACCGCCCACTTCTGGTCGTTGAATTTCGGATGCGGCCAGCTTTCGCTGTCCACCGCCGTGGACACCGTGTAGCGCCAGCCGTGCGCCCGCACTTCCGGAATGATGCCGATGTCGTGCATCTGGATGGAGCCGTAGGGGCATTGGTTCGAGCACAGCCCGCAGCCGATGCACCAGTCCTCGATGACAATCTGGCCGTTGCCGCCGCGATGGATCGAGCCGACCGGGCAGCCGATCATGCACACCGGATCGAGGCACGACCGGCAGCTGACCGGCACCAGGTAGTTGCCGAAGCGCGGGCCGTCGAGAAACAAGCGACTGCGGCCGTCGGCATGGGTGTTGGCGCAGGCGCGCACGCACTCGTCGCAGCGCGTGCAGCGGTCCAGGTCGATCAGCATCAGTTGCTGCCCCTGGATCAGGCCTAGCTGCTCGAACTCCTTGGAAAACTGCACGCTGGCGGCGTCCTCCCAGATCGGCTGGTCGGCTCGCTCCTGAAATTGCCGCTGGCGCTCGACCGCCAGTCGCTCCAGTTGCTGCTGGACGACCGGATTCTCCTGGACGATCCGGTCGAAGACCGCCGCCGGGATTTTCACCAGTTCGACCTGTCCCGCTTCCTTGGCGGAGCCGTCTTCCTGCGGATGGCCGTGCGCTACGCACGAAGCGTTGCGCGCCTGATTGCTCAGCAAGCCAATTTCGCCCATGATTTCGCCGCGCGCCAGGTAGCTGAGGACCACTTCCGGTCCGACCCGCGGCCGATAGCGCCGCACCGCGCCGGCGCAGATTTGCTCGATCAGATGCCGGTTGTACTGGCGCAGCAAGGCATCCGACCAGCTTTTTATGAATTGAGGGAAATCGAGGACCAGCGACTTGAAATCCGGCTCGTTGACGATGGCTTGCAGCCGCTTGCTTTCCGGCAGCTTGCGGTCCTTGATGACGTCGTTGAGTCCGAACAGGACCTCGGCGCGCTCCGCGTTGCTCAGCTTGTCCGCGCTGGCCGCCGACCGCAGCACCGCCTTGGTCTTCTCCGGCAGCATCTCCCAGAGCTTGCCGCGCGGCGAGGCAGCTTCTTTCTCACCCAGCTTGAGCATCTGCACCAGCTGGTCCCAGTTGCGGATGTTGCTGTTGCTCAGCAGGGCGGATGCTTTCTTCAGCACCTTCACCAGTCCGGTGCGGATGAAATAGACGACGTCGGCCCGCTCGTGCTCGTCGAAGATGCGTTCCCCGGCCTCGAACGACACCAGGTCGGCGTGCTGGCGGACCGTCTCCACCTGCGCGGGCGTCAGGTCGCGGAAAATCGGCAGCTGCTGCAACTGCCGTTGCATCACGTGCGTCCGGTAGCGCTCGTCGCTGGCCGCCTTGTAGGCCGGGTCCTTCTGGCACTGGTCCAGGATGTTCCGCATGATCTCCAGCAGGTAGCAGTCGCGCTTGGCGACCACCGTGCCCGAGCGCGGCGTGCGAAACTTGCAGCTCATCTCGCCGAACAGCTCGCCTTCGTAGATCGGCGCCTGCATCGTTTCGTAGTCCAGGTCGCGCGGGCCGTCGATGGGGATGAAGGTCTGTTTTTCCTCCGCCTTCTTGCGCCGGCCCAAACCCAGGCGGCCCAGGAAACCCGGCTTTTCCTGGGGCGACGGCCGGCCGACGGCCAGGTGGATCGTCGCCACCTGCCGCAGCTGGTTTTCCTGGTCCGAGGCTTTCTCGACCGCTTGCAGCTGATCGACGCGCATGCTCAGGATCGTGACTTCCTCCTGCAGGTCGATCTTTTCCCGCGTGTTGCCGGCCGCGTAAAACTGCGTCAGCTTCAGGGTAAGCAAGTCCTCGCTGGTCAGCGCGTAGAAAGCGGTCCAGCCGGCTTCGCCCTGGCGGATGATTACTTCGCCCTTGCGGTAGTGGCGGACCAGGACCGCGCCGGGAAACTTGTCCAGGCTGGGCTTGCGCTTGAGCTGACTGAAAAACGAGACCTTGAGGAGCTGCTCCGAGGAGACCCGGATGTCGGTCGTGCGCGCCGGCAACTGGGCCTCGGGCATCACCTGCTTGGCCATGATGGTTATCCTCAATCAAGGCGCGCTGGCCGCTGACGCGGCCGGCTCGCCGTTACTTCTTGCGGAGAAATTCCTGAATCGACATCTTGCCCCGGAAGGCGTCGTGTTTCCAGTCGTGGTAGCCGTGACAGTGAACGCAATCGGCGCTGGCCACGTTGGGCGCCCCGTGACACTGCTTGCAACTATCGATCTTCGGCATCAGCACGTCGCCGGTCGCGGCGCTGCCTGGCGCCGCATGGCATTCGACGCAGGCCAGTTGGCGATGCGAGTCGTGGCGGAAGCGCGCGTGCTCGAACCAGCGCTGGCGCATCGCCGAC
>JAGVLI010000749.1 GCA_020054355.1 Planctomycetales bacterium
ACCATCGCCGCCGGCCTGACCTCGGTGGTCTACGCCTTCCTGGCCGTGCTGGCGTTCATGTGCGTCTACTACCGCTTCGCCGGCTTCGTGGCCAGCGCCGCCCTGTTCGCCAACCTGCTGCTGACGGTGGCCTTCATGGTCCTGGTCCATGCCACCTTCACGCTGCCCGGCCTGGCCGGCCTGGTGCTGACGCTGTCGCTGGCGGTGGACGCCAACGTGCTGATCTACGAGCGCATCCGCGAGGAGCGCGACCGCGGGGCCAGCCTGTCGCTGGCGATCCGCAACGGCTACGACCGGGCGTTCGCGACCATCATCGACACGCACTTGACCAGCATCTTCACGGCCATCGTCCTCTACGTGGTCGGCAACGACCAGCTCAAGGGCTTCGGCATCAGCTTGACGGTCGGCCTGATTATCAGCCTGTTCACCTCGCTCTACATGACCCGGTTGATGTTCGATCTCTGGCAGCACTGGGGCCTGCTGAAGAACCTGAGCATGCTCCGCTTGCTGTCGAACCCGACTATCGACTTCATGCGGGTGCGGAAGCAATGGCTCACCGCCACGGTCGTGCTGACCGTGCTCGGCGCCGCCTTGTTCCTGGCGCGCGGCAAGCAGGGCTTGAACATCGACTTCGTGGGCGGCACCGCCTACACCGCGCGGCTGGACAAGGAGCATCCCCAGGACATCAGCACGCTGCGCGGCCTGCTCGACGAGGACCGCCAGAAGCAACGCTTGCAGGTCGAGAGCGTGCAGCAGGCCGCCGGCTCCAACCTCGATTACACGATCAAGTACAACGAGGGCGAGAACAAGACGAGCGAGGAGCGCGTGCGGCTGACCAATGCCCCGCCGGGCGCCACCAACGCCGAGCGCGAGGCCAACGTCAAGGCCCGCGCCCAGGTCCTGGCCGACTGGTCCGTCGAACAGATCTTTCCCAGCGGCGAGAACCACGAGGGCGGCAAGAGCACCATGTTCACGGTGCGCACCTCGGAGAAGGCCCCCGACCTGGTGCAGGTGACGCTCTACCGGCTCATGCAGGACGGCGGCAAGTCGCTGCTGCAAACCATCGAGATCAAGGACTTCAAGGTCGATGGCCGGCGGGCGGTCCTCGAGTTCAGCGACTTCGCCTCGCCCGGCCAGGTCAAGATGCTGCTGGAGCGGATCGCGCAGCAGACCTTGCCCGAACCCAAGAACCGGGCCGCCTTCGAGGTGGCCGGCGACGGCCCCAGCAAGGAGGGCCGCTACCGGAAGATGAAGGTGGAATTCGCCGGCGCCGAGGCGGAGAAGCTCACCAAGGAAGACGTCGAGATCATTCTCGGCGCCACCAAGGACGCTTTCGCCAAACGGCCGCAGCCCGAACGGCTGGACAACTTCGACAGCCAGCTGGCGGCCGACACCCAGGCCCGCGCCCTGTACGCGGTGATCGCCAGCTGGGGCGCCATCCTCCTGTACCTGTGGTTCCGCTTCGGCAACTGGACCTTCGGCCTGGCGGCGGTGCTCTGCCTGATCCACGACCTGCTGTTCACCATGGGCATCATTGCCATGTGCCACTACGTCGTGGTGGCCACGCCCTGGCTGGCCACGCTGCTCGGCATCCACGACTTCAAGCTCGACTTGCCGGCGGTGGCGGCGCTGCTGACGCTGGTCGGCTACTCGGTCAACGACACCATCGTGGTCTTCGACCGCATCCGCGAGGTCCGCGGCAAGAACCCGACGCTGACGCCGCAGATGATTAACGACTCGGTCAACCAGACCCTGAGCCGCACCCTGCTGACCTCGTTCATCACCTGGCTGACCGTGGCGGTGCTGTACGTCTGGGGCGGCGAGGGCGTCCACCTGTTCGCCTTCGTGATGGTCGTCGGCGTGGTGATCGGCACCTACAGCTCGATCTACGTCGCCAGCCCGCTGCTCCTGATCTTCGGCGAAGGTCAGACGGCGGGCGACAAGCGCGAGACGGAGAAGGAGCCGGAGGAAAAGGACGAGGCCGACGAGGAGGAAGAAACGGAAGGCGAGTCCGAACCGGAAGAAGAGGAAAAGACCGGGAAGAAACCGTAACGACGAATCCCGATTGATCGTTTCGCGCGGGCTGGTTCCGCGCGAAACGATCAATCAAGCATCGGACGTCTCGACCAACTCCAGCTCCAGCGCGGTGTCCGCCGCCGCCGCCGACCGGCCCGTCTGCTCCTCCCAGAAGCAGCGCAGGGCGATCTGGGCGCAGCGCTCCTGAAACTGGGCCGGCGTCTCTTCCAGCGGCGTGCCGTCCACGAAATCCAGCACCACGTCCAGCGCTCGCGGGTACTCGCCCAGGATGCGCCGGGCCAGGCGCCGTTTGTCGGCCGGTTCCATGTAGGTCAGCTCGATCGCCTTGTCGATGCGGCCGGGTCGGGTGGAGATGAACTCCAGCGCCCCGTCGGGCCGCCGCCGCGGCTTGCCCAGGGCGGGGTCGATCTTGCCGATGTCGTTGGTGGTGATGACGGTGAACACGCCGTCGTTGCGGTCGACGCCGTCGAGCATGTTCAGCAGCACGTCGAACGACAGCGTGCCGCCGCTGAAGAAGGAGCGTTCCCGCTCGTCGCCGCCGACGCTGCCGTTGGTCTTCGCCGTGTCGTCGGCGTCCTTGTCTCCTTCCTCCTTCTTCACGCCGTAGTTGAACAGCGACATGAAGCTGCGCGGCCGCATCCGGGAAACGTTCTCCCGGCCGTGGAAGACGTTGTCGATGTCCTCGATCAGGGCCACGCACGGCGCGCTCGACTGCATGGCCAGCCAGGCGCGCATGAACTGGAAGTTGCCCAGCTCCGACAGGTTGTAGACGAAGATCGGCATGTCCAGGTCCTCGGCGAAAGCGCGGGCCAGCGCCGTCTTGCCGGTGCCCGGCGGGCCGTAGAGCAGCCAGCCGCGCTTCCACGGGATGCCGCGCTGCTGGTGCCATTCCCGGTGGTTGCGCCAGAGCTTGATCTCCTCGATCAAGTCGAGGACGCGCTGGGGGAAAATAAGCAGGTCCAGCGCCCGGTTCTCGGAATCCTGCCCCCGGCCCAGTTCGTCGGGGCGGTAGCCGAGGGTGCGGTACAGGCCCTCGTGGTACCAGGGGATGCCGTGCGTGGAATACCGGCTGGGCGGGTCGTCGTCGCCGTTCTTGCCCTGGAGGTCGGGCACGTAGCGGACGAAGAACCGCTTTTGCTCGCGTTCCTCCAGCTTCTCGAAGCTCCAGCTGCGCTCGTTCTGTTCCCGGCAGCTGGCGGCGACCAGACCGTCCACGTCGAGCGAGCCGCGCAGGAAGGTGAGCGTCAGAGGCTGATCGTGGTGCTGCTGGGCCGGGCCGCCGCTCCCCCGGCTGACGATGAACGGCGCCCAGCCGTTCCAGAGGATCAAGCCACGCTGGCCGAACTCCTCGTAGGGCACCGAGCCGCAGTGCTTGCCGGTCTTGATGTACTCCCAGCCCGCGCCGTAAACACGGTCGTAAACCCGCGAGCGCTGGAAGCGGGTGACGAGATGGCTCACCAGCGTCCGGGCCAGGCCGGCGTCGGTGATTTCGACGCGCTGGATGAGCGTGCTGGCCAGCTTCCAGACGATGCCCTTGATGTAGCCCCAGCAGCCGGCGATGACGCCGACGGCGGCGCCTCCGGCCAGAAAGTTGAAATAATCCATGGGGTGTCTCAGTCCGTTGTCCCGATGCGGTAATTACTGATAGGAGATGAAGGGGCGGCGGGAGGTTCGCGCGGCCGAGCGAGCGTCGGGTTTGCAAATGGCTGGGAGTGCCGCGCGCCACGCGCCTCGAATGAGACTTCCGAGCCGCGCACGCAGTAAGCGGTACGCCACCCCGCTTACTGCGTGCGCGGCTCGGCGGATGTTTTTGCGAAGGGCTCATTCCGGGCCGCGCGCGACACAACCCGGGAACTGCCTCGACCGATTCCAGGAAAACAGACGACGGGTCTGGCCGGGGAACCGCGCGGAATCTCGGATTTCTCGAACCCGGCCGCGCAGCTACTTCGACGCTTCCGTGACTTCCACCAGGGTGAGAATGGTTTGTTTGAAGTGCGCGGGCATCCTCGACCAACAGGCCATCAGCCGAGTCAGGTCGTTGGAGTCGGCTCGTGTGTCCGGCTGGCGCGAACTGGCTTCCGACTCAGTCGCCGGCTTCGCTGGCGGTTCCAGCCCGGTGGGCGCCGGCTCTTTACCGCTTTCGCTGGCGGCCTTGAGGATACGGCTGACGCGGCCCATGAATTCAACTCCGACTTCGGAAGAACGATGGGAAAACCCAACTGTCAACAACTGTACGCTCCGGCGGGGCGGACAAGCAACTGAAAAGCGCGCTGCCGCCGCTCACTTCGCCGGCTCCGGCAGCGGGAGGGCGAGGCTCCTGCCGAGCCGGCACGGCTCGCGACTCAACTCAACGGCTCGGCAGGAGCCTCGCCCTCCCGCCGAATTGGCAAGACGAAATGACGGCTTCACTTCTTCGCCGGTTCCGGCACCGAGAAGACCTGGTAGTAATAGACGATCCCCGTCTCCTCGTTCTTGGCGATGCCGATGCCGGTCTCCTCGAAATCGGCGATCAGGATGTCGTGCTTGGCCACGGTCTTCGTCCAGTGCTCGAAGGCTTGCTCGATGGTCATCTTCTCGCCGGCGGCGATGTTGAAATCGACCTTGCCGATCTTGAACTTGTAGCCGCCTTCGCGCACCCGTTGCGGAGTCTCCTTGGCCAGCAGGTCGTCCTCGGCCTTGCCCTCCTTGGCCATCGTGACGGCATGAGCGCGGGCCACCGCCATCAGCTTGGGATGGACCTTCAGCGCCGGGAAGGACGCCTTCTCGCGAAACTTGTTGAGCATGTCCACGAGGGCCTTTTCGTCGCGGGTCAGCACCAACGGCTGCTCGGTCACCAGGGGGAAGCCGAGTTCCGTGCCGACCAGGCCGGCCGTCTCGCGGAAATGCTCCTGGAAGCCCGACAACCCACCCGCGAACAGCACGCGCAGCGGGTCGACGCTGAGCTTGACACTTACCTCCGCCAGCCAGGCTTGTTGCGTGAACTCCAGGGTATCCGTCAGTTCCTTGATCGGCTGCTGCCGTTCCGGCCCTTGCAGGACGACGGCGTTGTTGAGCAATTTGCCCTTCAGCGGCTTGTGTCTGGCCCAGCTGGCCTGGCACGCCTTGACCAGCTCGGCGGCCTGGGCGTCATTCAGGCAGCCGATGCCGTAGCGCAGCTTGACCGTGTTTTGCTCCAGGCTGATCCGCGCGGACAGGCCGCGCGCCGTGGGCAGGACTTTCTGCAACGTCGGCCGCAGCT
>JAGVLI010000821.1 GCA_020054355.1 Planctomycetales bacterium
TGACGTGGGGACAGGTTTTCAACCTGTCCGACAGGTTGAAAACCTGTCCCACGAACCGAATTCAGGAGTCATTCCCATGCGACGCCGTACCGGCTTTACCTTGATCGAACTGCTCGTCGCCATCGCCCTGATCGTCATGATCCTCGCGGTCTTGGCCTCCGCCTTCTCCGTGGGACTGGACAGCTTCGGCCGGCTCAAGGCCATCGGCGACATGTCCGAGCGGCTGCGCTCGGCGGCCCACGTGATCCGCGAAGACCTGGCCGCCAACCACTTCGAGGGCGACATCCGCCTGAGCGATCCCGGTTTCGGCAGCACGGTCAAGCCGCGCGAAGGCTTCTTCTACATCAAGCAGTTCGGCCCGAGCTTCAATGAAGGCTCGTCGGACAGCACCACGTCCTGGCGCTCGCCGAACCTGGACGCCGCGGGCAAGGGCCAGAGCCACGTGCTCTACATGACGGTGCGGCGCAAAGGCAACCAGGACAAGCAATTCTTTTCCGCCACGCTGCCCAGCGGCGCTCAGCTGCTGCCCCAGCCCGCTCATCCCGATGCGTCGTCTCCGTTTCCAAACACGCCGCAAACCATTGGGGCCGTTTTGGGCGCAGACGCGCGGATGCAGGATCCCGGCAAGGTCATGTATCGGAGCCAGTGGGCCGAGGTCGCCTACTATCTCCGTCCGCTGCCCGTCAACGACAAACTCCTCGCCATCGACACCCCGCTCTACGCCTTGCACCGGGTGACGCGCGTGCTGACGTCTCCCGAGAACCGGCGGTTGAATCCGCTGCCGAGGTCGCAGCAAGACCTGTACTACGGCATGAGCTTCTGGCCACCGGCCCCGGCGACGGGCAATATCAACTTCAGCACCCCCACCGACGTGACCGACCTGAATCGCCGTTCCTTCAACTTCGACCAGACGGGCACCGTGGTCAACGAGCCGACCGATGCGGCGGCGCAGCATCTGCCCGGCTGGTCCGATCCCGACGTTTCGGATACCCGCTTCCTCGTCTTGCCGGACGTGCTTTCCTTCACGGTGCAGATCATTCGCGTGCCCAACTTGAACCCGCCGCCGGCCTTCGGCTTCCCGGTCGCCGGCTCGTATGACTTTGTCGATCTGACGGCCAGCGGGCTTCCGAACGTTTACGATTCCACCACGAGCGGCGGCCTGCTGGCCATTCGGATTACCCTGCGCGTCTGGGACGTGCGCTCCCTCCAGACGCGGCAAATATCCATTATCCAGGACTTGTAAGAGTCCCGTCGGAGAAGCCCCTCGCCCCGTGCGGGAGAGGGGTAGGGGTGAGGGGACATCGGCAAGTTTGCAGGCGGTTCCACCCCTCACCCCCAACCCCTCTCCCGCAAGGGGCGAGGGGAGAAGATTTGTCGGAAAGTCACTAAAGCTCATTCTCGCGACCCGTTTGGTGTCAACTGATCGACATCGGGCAGTCTCAACGAGGGTCCCATCATGCCTCGCACACGCTCCACCCGGACGCCAGCCGCTCGCCAGGGCGTCGTCCTGCTCGTGGTCATCTCGCTGCTGGTGCTGTTCTTCGTGGTCGGCCTGGCCTTCGTCATCTACTCCAGCGCCCAGGCCACCAACGCTCGCGTCTTTCGCGAGGCGGAGACGGTGGACCACCCCGACATGGATCCCGAAATGCTGCTGTCCTATTTCATGGGCCAGCTGATTTACGGCACCACCAACCCGAATTCGGCCCTGGCCGCCAGCCCGGTCAGTTCCTGCTTGGGGCCGAACATGTACGGCACCGCCGGCGGCACCGTGCCCTACGCCGGCGGCCCGAACGGCGGCGTGCCCTACACCTATCCGGATCGCCAGAACCTCTACCTGGCGGCCATCAAGGCGGGCAACCTCGACTTCTACGAACCGGGCCCGCCCGCACAACGCAAAACCTACGCCGGCACCGACGGTGCCGTGCTGATTCCTTCTTATGCCCGCTACGACCCCGCCGGCGGCGGTATGCAGCGACTCGGTCGGCCCGCTTCGCTGCCGGCTCCGGCCGATCCGCTGGACGGCGACGTGAAGAACCTCACCTGGTCGCCCGGCTTCTTTGCCCCCGGTTCCAAGAACGCGCCGCGCTTCCTCAACAACGACAGCCACTGGATGGACCTGGGCTTCGCGGTGACGACTTCGCCGGACGGCCGGCGCTACAAGCCGCTGTTCGCGCCGCTCATCATCGACCTGGACAACAAGGTCAACGTGAACGTGCATGGCAATGTCATGCGGCATTTTAATGGAAGCTCGGTCGGCGGCACCGACCCGAGCCAAGGACGACATGCCTCGCACCAGGGTTGGGGCCCCTGGGAAGTCAATCTCGAAAAGATCCTTACGGCCCGCGACAACACGACGCCCGAACAGCCGAATGCCGGAGGGCAGTTCGAGGCGCGGCGGATCTTCATCGGCGATATGGATGGCTCCTATAACCGCACTCGAATTGACATCGGCCGCTATAACACGAGAAGCGGCAACGTATGGGGCAACTGGGGCCGTGGCGACTGGTGGGTGCAGTTTCCGGTACACTGGGCGGTGCGCGGCCCGTTCTACATGCCGTCAAATTACGACGCCAACAACGGCAGCGCCAATGGTCTTCCCCAGTTCGCCGGCTACCGACCGGGGGCGGCCCCTGTCCCCAATATTCCGGCGTTCAATAATGTCCCATCTTTCACCGCGTTCCCGTACTACTCCGCCGATTACGATGGCGGCAAGCGGTCGATTTGGAACGGCGAGGGGATCTTGAACCATGCGCTCAAGTTCGACTTCTTTTATCCGACCGCTGCGTCTTTTTTCGATGGGGAAGGTGAGGGCCGGATTTTCGACGTGCGCGACATGGAAGCGGTCTTGCGGCATGGCGACACCAATTCCTCGGCCTTGCGCTGCGACCTGTTCCACGCCTGTCCGCTCAGCCTCGCCGACCCGAAGGCGCGGCGCCTGATTTCCACCCACGCCTTCGACTGGGACCTGCCCGGTGTCGTGCCCAACCCCCAGCCCGACCCCGCCGACGTTTATCGGATCGACCCGGCCGTAGGCTATCCGCGCGGCACCAGCGCCAATGCGCAGCCGACCAACCCGACCACGGGTGTTCCGATTCGGCTGGGGCGGGTCAACCTGAACCGCGACCTGGCCCGCGGCGTCATGGGCAACATGCGTCAGCAACATGAGGATTCCAACTGGTGGTACCGCGGTGCTTATCCACCCATGGATAATTATCCGGGTATCCCCGATCCTCTGCGTCCCACCAGCCCGCCGGTCATCCTGAGCACGGGCCGTGTGGACATCCTGGGTCTCGGCAACCTGGCCACCGGCGTGAACCCCGCCGTCCAGTACGTCCGGGCCACCTCTGCGCGGTACTACTTCGCCAAGGACGTCTTCGACTACGCCCGGCTGTTGACGGGTGCCCCCGATCCCAACGACCCAGCGGCTTGGGCCGCCCTGACGCCCGAGCAGAAAGACGCCTTGCGCTGGCTGGCCCAGCTTTCGGTGAACATCGTCGATTTCATCGATATCGACGAGAACATCACGCCCTTCCGCTGGAAAACTTCCGATGCGGCCAATCCGAACGGGGAATGGGTCTTCGGCACCGAGTTGCCCCGGCTGGTGGTCAACGAGGTCTACGGCGAAATCGTCAATCACAAGGACGACGAACCGACGAGCGTGACGCGGGCGACGAAAGACTACCGAGTCCGCTTCTGGGTCGAACTGCACAACCCGCTGTACGAGGCGCCACGCAAATGGGATGCCACCGGTCCCGGCGGAACGGGGTTGCAGACCAGCTCGCTGCCGCTGGCGGAAGGCGGCGCGGCGCGCTTGTGGGTGCCCGATCAAGGGGCGGGCAAGCCCGGTTACGCCCCCTACAAGGTTGTGGTCTGCGGACGCGATCCGCTGCCGGCCGATCCGGCCAACGTCAGAGGCGAGCCGAACATCATCGCCACTCCGGACATCGTGAAATGCGAAGTCGATCGGTGGTACGACCGGAAAATCTACAACACCACCACGCCGCCACTCGATCCGGAACCCATGCTGTATACGCAGGGGCAGGCCTATCCCATCTGGCAGCAAGAGATCAACCTCGTGCGGCCGATGGACAAGTATCCGAAGGGCGCGGACGAGGACAACTACGGCTATTACGTGGCCGGCCCGATGGAAGATTTCCCCAGCGCCACGCCGCCAGCGCCACCGGCCCCACCGCCCGCAATCAACCCGCCGAAGCCCAAGGCGACGCTGCGCATCAAGACGGTCAAGGAAATTGAAGACGATATCAAGAAGAAGAACCCGACCTGGACGGCGATGCAAATCCAGGACGAACGGAAGAACAATCTCAAGGTCGGCGACAAGTACGGCCTGGCCTACGAATTGCCCAAGACCACGGACCCCGCCAGCCTCGGGGCGCATTCCGTGTTGCTGCAGCGGCTCTGCACGCCGTCGTTGCCGCCGAACAACGACCCCAACAGCCCGCTGTACAATCCGTATGTCACCGTGGACTACATGCTCGGCGTGCCGGTCCACGATCGGGTCCGCGTTATCGACGCGGCGGCGAACGCAGCCCGTCCGGCGGCCGATATCAAACGCTTCAACTCCGTCGGCCGCTCGCAGCCCTATGCCGCCCATGTTTCGCAGCAAGTCAAGCAGCGCCCCTTCACGCAATTGACCGAGCAGCCACAGCACACCTTCTTCGATCTGAACGTCCAGAAGGTCGAAGCGGATCCCATGACGGGCCTCGAGCGCGAAAGCCAGGTCGGCGGCGCCCTGGCCGGCTTTCCCTTCCACTGGCTCTGTCATGCCGACCGTCCGCTGATCAGTCCGGTGGAATTGCTGGAGGTTTCGTGCTTCAAGCCCTATGAGCTGACGCAGAAGTTCGCCCAGGGGCCGAACAACCCATCCACCAACGAGCCAACCCAGGTGTTCAAGCACCGCGCGCCCTGGTTCGACCCCGCAGCGCGCCTGTACCGGCTGTTCGAGATCCTCACCACCACGCCGCAGCTGTCGTCCAACCCGACCGGCGGCCGGGTAATCGGCCGGATCAACATCAACACCATCTTCGACCGGGAAATGTTCCACGCGCTCTGCGATCCCCAGGCGTGCAACTTCTTCACCGCCCAGGACGTGGACAAGGCTTACGATAAGTTGATCGCCAGCCGGTCGCCGAACTTGACGCCCAGCATGGGCGACCAGCCGTTCCGCGGGCTGTCGTTCGACCCCGCCGGCGGCATCGACGACACGCTCTTCCGGATGGATCCGAGCGATGCGCGGCCGGTGCCGCCCGAACAGAAGCGCCGATTGCTCGAGCCGGAAGCCCTGAATCCTGCGAATCGCGCGAACCGGGGACATCCGTACGCCCAGTACGAGCTGATGCGGAAAATCTTCAATAACGTCACCACCCGCAGCAACGTGTTCGCCGTCTTCCTGACGGTGGGCTTCTTTGAGGTCAATGCAGCGGGCCAGCCGGTCGCCGAGGTGCGCAAGCACGAAGGCCGGCATGTGCGCCACCGAATGTTCGCCGTGGTCGATCGCAGCAACCTGTCCATCGCCGCGACCGTCGATCCGAACACCCTGCAGCCCGTCCTGAATGCCGGCGTCCCCGGTCCGCGCCCGATCACCCTGGCGGTCAGCATTCCACCGGTGGGCATTGGCCCGAACAACATGTTGCAGCTTCAAACGCCGGGCAGCTCAGGCTCTTACGAAGGCGTGAACTGGACGATCAACAATAACGGCGTCCCCGTCACCCCGGAAGATTGGATTATCCGCAACAATGGCAATAACCCGACGTCGTACATTACCGTGGACAGCGGCATCAACCAGGAAATCGTGCGGATCACCAGCTACAGCGGCCAGCAGCTGACGGCCAACTACACGAAGTTCCACTCGACACGGGTGGCCGTCGGCCGTGCCGATACGGTGCCAGGCTACCCGGGGCCGCAATCGCGCTTCGACATTCGCAACCCGATTTTCAAGGGTATCGTGCGTTATTTCAGCATTACCGAATGATCGCAAAGCCAGGAAAGGAAATAGTCCATGCGAATCCTGCGATGCTGGGCCCTGCTGGCCCTGGTGCTCACCGGCTGCGGCGGCA
>JAGVLI010000493.1 GCA_020054355.1 Planctomycetales bacterium
GGCCACCAGCGCCAGCACGGTATGGGTCCGGAAACCCAGGTCGGCATCGCTCAGCGCGGCGATCAAATCGGGCACGGCCGGCGCCGCTTCCGGGCCGAGTTCTTGCAGCGCGCACAGCGCCTGCCAGCGCTGGGTTCGCTTGCCCTGCTGGAATATCCGCACCAGTTCGGACGTCCGGTCCGCTGCGGTACTTGGCGTCATGGCTTGGCAAAGAGCTTCTCGTCCAGCTTTTCGACGGCCTTGGCTTCGGTCATCTCGGCGTCCGCCAGGGGTTGGCCGTCCCATTTGACGGTGTACTTCAATGGCATCTTGATGCCGTCCACCTCCTTGACGCTGGTGAAGTACATCTCTTCCCGCACGTCCTTCCGGGTGCCCTGGTCCTTGACCGTGCGTTCGGTCTTGACCAGCGCGAAGGTTTCCTTGTCGAAATACAGGCGGATGTCGCCTTGCCCCTTGCGGACCACCAGCAAGCCCACGGCCGTCTTGCCATCGACCTTGATCTCGTCCGTGGCCGTCAGCTTGAAGTCCTTGCTCTTGAGCGGGGCCAGCGTCGTCACCCAGTTGAAGTAGATGTTGGCCTTTTCCTGGCCGAGTTCGTCCTTGTCCATGATCTGCGCTTCCGCCGCCCCGTCCTTGGTCCAGCCCTTGTCGCCGTTGACGACGCGCAGTTCCATCGTTTTCTGCTTCATCACTTCCATTTCCATCGTCTGGCGGTACTTGTCCGAGCCTTGGTAGTGCCAGGTGCCGGTGAAGGGAATGTTCTGGCCGCCTGGCTCGTGGAACACGCCCTTGCCCTTGAGCATGATGCCTTGCAGCTTGGCCAGCTTGGCCTCGCCGCCCGCCGCCTGCATCGCCTTGTCGAGCAGGGCAGCGGGTGCGTCCTGCGCTCGGCTGACGGCCAGCACGGCGAAGGTCAACCCGAGGACCGAACCGATGACCATACGTCGCATGAGCTATCTCCTGGAAACGCTCTCCGGTGGGGAGCCATCGTGGAACGAAGAACGGAGCCTGACGCGCACTATTGTAAAGCGCTGGACTCCGTTTGCAGACAAGAAATCTGTTGGCGACGCTCGCCCGGAAAAGCGCGTAGGGTCCGCTGTGCGGACCATTGACGATTCAACGGTCCGCACAGCGGACCCTACCGGAATTCGCTCACTGATTCCTACTTCTTTCCCTGCGCGCTGATTTGCAGGTTGTCGAAATAGGTCTGCGCATCGGCCTTGGTCCACAAACCGACCTTGCCCGCCTTGGCGAAGGCGTCGTCCTTGGCGTCCAGCACCTTCTTGTCGTCGAGCCAGCATTCGATCTGGCTGCCGATGTGCTTGATCTTGACTGTATGCCAGGTGTTCTCGGCCAGCTTGATTTCTTCCTTGGTCCCCAGCTGGGCGCGCTTGCCGGCCACGACCTTGTAAACGCGGTAGTTGTCCTCCAGGGGATTCATCCGGGCCACGTAGTAGTTGTCGGCATCCTGGTAGCGCCAGACGATGCCGCCGCCTTGATCGATCTGGCCCTTGACCGACTTGAAGGCGACGCTGATTTCGCCATCCTGGAAGCTGCTGTCGTTGAGGATGCAGAGGTTGAACAGCGGCTTGGGCCCTGCCGCCGTCTGCGCCAGGACATGCCCCGCCTTCGAGGGCGCGGTCGCGTCGGCGACGACCTTCCAGACGCTGCCCTCGCCGGTCCCGGTCTTGGCGGCCGTCCAGCCGGCGGGCAGCTTGCCGACATCGTCCTTCTTGAAGGTGACAGCCGGCTTGTCGTCCGCGGCGATCGCGAGCATGGGCATGACTCCAAGCAAGGCGATGCACAGAAACCTAGTCATGAGGAAATCTCCGAAACTGGGCCTTGGTTGTTCAGCAACGTTCCACCGCCTTCGGCTTTGGCAGTTATTGTCAACATTTCACCGGCCGCAGAGCCTCATTTTTTGTTGCATGTTCCCGCAACCGGCTGTAAGTTCATGAAAACTATCGGCAACCTGGCGGCGCAACGAGCTTGAGGCTTTCCCTTTCGATCCCTATCTCCCCGATGCTATCCCCGATGTCGTGGCTGAAGAAGTGGCACTCGTGGTTCTCCTGGAAGCCCAAGGAACCGTCCGGGGCGGAACGACGCGAGACCATTCGCTACGGCATCAATCTCGAAACCTCCTGCCGGCTGCTGGCGATGGTCGAAGGCGAGCCGCACCCGGTGCGCGTCCGCAACATCTCGGCGGGCGGTATCAGCCTCATCCTCACCCACGAAGTGCCCGCCGATTCCCTCCTGGAAATCGAACTGCTCAACCGGCCGGAAATGTTCCTGTGCAAGCTCCAGGTGCAGATCACCTATCGGGTGGAGCATCCGACCGGCGACTGGATCCTCGGCGGCGCCTTCACCCGCAAGCTCACCGATGAAGAAATCAAGCTGCTGCTGGCTTGACGCCGCTTGCGGTTTAGCAGCCGCTTGCGGCTTCGCACATTCAATTACATTCCGCCACCAGCGGCTGCGCCAGCTCCTGCATGTAAAACAACCGCCCGGCCAGCGTCGGCATGTAGGTGCTGGGAATCCACGGCGTCGGCTCGTGGTGCAACGTCATCCGCAGCGACATCCCCTGCCATTGCATCCCGCGATTGAAAGCGCCGTCCGCGCCGCCGATGATCCGGTCGGCCGCCAGGAACAGCGCCGGCCCGATGGTGTTCGCGAAGGCCGGCACCAACGTCGTCCGGCTTTTGAAGCTGGTCAGGGCGTTCTGCTCGATGGTCAACGGATGCAGCCGGGCGCCCAGGCGATGCGTCTGCGCCTTCCAGTCCGCTTCCCCCTTGAATTCCCCGGCGAAATGCGGTTCCCAGAAGGCAATATGGCAGACCCGGCCGATGCCGAAGACCGTCAGCAGCTTGGCGCCCTTCTTTTTCAGCGCATCGATCTGGGCGGCGTAGTTCGGCAGTTCGGTCTTCAGCGCGAAGTGCCGCTGGCCCTTGGGCACGGTCAGTTCGCCCAACGGGCCATAAAATGCCTGCTCCATCGCGTATTGAAACGACCCGGAATTCGACGGCGGCAGCGTGTTGCCCTGGGCATCGGACCATTCGTCCATGTTGAAGCCGTGGACGTGGTTGCACGACACGTTCCATTCCTTGAGGAAGTAGACCGTCCAGCGGTACATGCCCATCGGCCCGACCGGCAGGATGAAGATGACCTCGCGGTTCTCCTGCTTGGCCTTGAGGATTTCCAGGGCAATCTCGTGCCCCATGTAGGTATCGAAGTCGGCGAAGGACGCGCAGGCCACCGGCTCGAACGCCGGGTGCCACCACTTCTCCCGGCGCACCAGGTCGGCCCCGTGGCTCTCCGCCAGGCGGTCGATCTTGGCCAGGTCCCAGCCGGCGGGGAAATAGCCTTCCATCAGCGAACCGGCAATCGTGGTCAGCAGATTCATGGCGGATCGTCTTCCTTGGGTTAGAACAAAGCGGTCCGGTCGCCCGTATGGACAAATGGCGAACTCTCCCGCCGGGGACGAGGGGAGCGTCGCGGACGCAATTTTAGATTGGCAAAACCCGCTTGGACACCTAAAATCCCCCAGCAGCTTTCCTTTACGGCTTCCGCTTGAAATGGAGGAACCCAACGTGCTCCAGTATCGCAAATTGCTTCCCCTGCTCGTTTTCGCCTTGTGCGCGCTGCCCGTCTGGGCACAGGACAAGGCGGACTTGAAGTGGAAGTTCGAGAAAGACAAGTTCATCTACCAGGAGCTGACGACCGAAACCACCCAGGACATGAAGGTCATGGGCATGGACGTCAAGCAGAAGCAGAAGCAGACCTTCTACTTCAGCTGGAAGCCGACCGAGCAGAAAGACGGCAAGTGGACCATCAAGCAGCGCATTGAAGGCGTGAAGATGGAAATCGAAATCGGCGGCAACAAGATCGCCTACGATTCCGAAGCTCCCGGCGCCGGCAACAACCCGTTGGCCGACTTCTTCAAGGAACTGAAGGGTTCCGAGTTCACCCTGACCGTCGGCAGCGACATGAAAGTCGAAAAGGTCGAAGGCCGTAAGGAATTCCTGGACCGCCTGGGCAAAAGCCAGCAGCAGATGAAGCCGCTCCTGGAAAGCATCCTCAGCGAGGACGCCCTGAAGCAGATGGCCGACCCGTCGTTCCAGGTCGTGCCGAACAGCGAAGCCGACAAGGACAAGACCTGGAAGTACAACTCGAAGTTGAACCTCGGCCCGATCGGCAGCTACGACACCACCTACGACTACAAGTACGTCGGCAAGGACGAGAAGAACAAGGACCTCGACAAGATCGCCGTGACCACGACGCTCAAGTACTCGGCCCCCGGCAGCGAGACCCCCGGCGCGGGCTTGCCCTTCAAGATCAAAAGCGCCAGCCTCGAAGGCAAGAACGGCACCGGCACCGTCCTCTTCGATGCCAAGGCGGGCCGCATCGACACTTCCGACATGAACCTGACCCTGGAAGGCAAGCTCGACATCGAGATCGGCGGCATGGCCACCACCGTCGAGTTGAAGCAGACGCAGAAGACCACGGTGAAGTGCAGCGATGCTCCGCAACTGAAGAAGTAAAGCGATTGTCCCGATTCATCGTTTCGCGCGGGATCGGCGGTCCCAATACGCAAGCCCACGGTTGTCCGCAGCCGTGGGCTTGTTTTGTTTTTCGAGTGCTACTCCCGCCACTCGGCCAAGCCCTTGTCGAAATCGATGATTGGTGGAAGGAGCAACTCCACCCGGCTACGATCCGGTTTGACAATGGCCCAATTCTCTACGCAATCCGAGTCGAACGGCGGCTCCTGCAACTCGTCGGCCTCGGCCTGTGCGGCGAACCACTCCAGCACCGCCCGAAGCCGCTTGCTGACCCGTCGAGTCTCGAATCGGCCAACGATCCAGGGGAAGTCGGACCAAGTCGCGCCTGAGATGACGCCGACCAACTGCTTCTTCCAGTACAGCTTCAGCGGGCTGACCGCCATGCGCACCTCAAGTACCGAGGTTGCCAATCAGGCCGGTTGGGGAGGGATTGGCGTATCGGAACAGCCATCCAGGATCGCTTCTCACTTTGAATGCAGCATCAACCCCACCATCAGTCCCAACCCGAAAGCCACCGCCAGGGCGACTACGACAATCACGCTGAACAGCGTCGCGCGAGCGGGGGACAGCCAGATGCCGGGTCCACGGGCGCTGCCGGCACCCGCTGGCCC
>JAGVLI010000232.1 GCA_020054355.1 Planctomycetales bacterium
CGGCCGAACTTGCCGCCCTTGGGGTCGGGCGTTTGCTTGGTGACGCCTGCCGCCTGAAAGGCAGCGCTGTTGCAGACGCAGGTGTGCCCGCCGCGATGCTCGACGCGCACCGGATGCTTCGGCGCGACTTCGTCGAGGTCTTTCCGCAACAACGGTCGTCCGTCCTGGAGCTTGGTGTCGTCGTACTTGAAGCCGAAGATCCACTCGTCGGGCCGAGCCTTGGCGACACGTTCCTTGATGACCGTCTTGATCTCGGCGATGGTCCGCTTGTCGCAGTTGACCTGCAGCAACTCGCGGTTGCCGCCGTAGGCCGGGTGCGTGTGGGCATCGATGAAGCCCGGCACCGCAGTCATGCCCTGGGCATCGATGACTTTGGTCTTCGCGGAAATCAGCGCGCGAATGTCGGCCGTGCTGCCGACGGCGACGAACTTGCCGTCGCGGACGGCGAAGGCTTCCGCCTTCGGCTGCTTTTCATCGACGGTGTAGACGACGGCGTTGATGACCGCCAGTTCCGACGCGAGGTCCGTCTTCCCGGCCGCTTGCGGCTTCGCACTCCCCGTCCATGTCGCTCCGAAAGCGGCGGCAAGCGCGGACTGCTTAATAAACTCCCGGCGTGAATCCTGAGACATAAGCGAACCCCTCCGACCACCCCCCGGAGGTCGTTTGTGTATTGCTGGCTCGATGGCTGGCCCATCATAACCGGCGGGGAATCGGAAGGGAAAGGTTTACGAAACGCCGCGCCATAACCTCCCGATCCCGATTCATCGTTTCGCGCGGGATGGTCCCGCGCGAAACGATGAATCAACTCCGCCCATGAAAACGCCGTCCCAGGGCATGGCGAATTGCCAAAACCGGGACGGCGCGGCGTTTGCAAATGATCCAGACGATCAGGCCAAGGCTTCCTTGATGATCGGCGCTTCCTCGGCAATCAGCTTGATCGGCCGATTGGCCGGCGTGGTGACGATCGCGTCGGGATCGACGCCGAGCAGGTGATAGAGCGTCCGGCCAAAGCTTTCGATCTTGTAGAACTTGTCCGTGACCTGGCTGCCGTGCTTGTCGGTGGCGCCGACGATGGTGCCGCCCTTGAAGCCGCCGCCGGCGGCCAGCACGAACTGGGCGTAATCCCAGTGGTCGCGGCCGGCGTTCTTGTTCGTGCCGCACTTCGGATGCCGGCCCATTTCGCCCAGGCAGAGCACGATGGTCGAGTCCAGCAAGCCGCGCTCGTCGAGGTCGGAGAGCAAGGCCGAGAGCGAGGCGTCGAGCATCGGAATCTGCTGCCGGCCGGCGACGAAGTTTTCGCCGTGCCAGTCCCAGTAGCCCAGGTTGAAGTGGACGATGGGCACGCCGGCTTCCACCAGCCGCCGGGCCAGCAGGAAGTGCAGCTGGTTGCCCGACGGATAGCGGGTCTTGCCCAGCTTGTTGCGGGTGTATTTTTCGATGACCTTGCTCGGCTCCTTCGACAGGTCGAGCGCTTGCCGCAGCTTCGGCGAACGCAGCATGTTGAAGGCGGTCTGCTGGTACTGGTCCAGCCCTTCGATAATCGGATCGAGCTGATCCTGCTGCCGTAGCTTCTTGTCCACGGACTTGAGCAGGTCGGCGTTGCGCTCGAAGGCGGGGGTTTCCAGGGCGGGCGCGAGCATGCCGCTGATGGCGTCGCCGGACTTGGTCGGGTCGAAGATGAACGGTGCATGCGCCGGCCCGAGGAAGCTCGGTCCGACGGCGTTGATGGTGTGCACGTCGATGATGCCCAGCGTGACGAAGCTCGGCACCTCGGCGGGTCCGCGCCGGAACTTCGAGACGGTGCTGCCGTACATCGGATACTCGTCCGTGCCGCTGGGCAGGCGCGGGTTGCCCGTCAGCCAGTAGAAGGGCGCCCGGCCGTGGTCGCCGGGCTTGTTCATGGTCGTCACGGAACGAATCACGCAATACTTATCCGCCAGCTTGGCCAGCTCGGGCATCAGTTCGCCGACCTGGATGCCGGGGACGTTGGTGTCGATCGGCTTGAACTCGCCGCGAATCTCGGCGGGAGCGTCGGGCTTCATGTCGAACATGTCGGTGTGCGGGGGACCGCCGCCCAGCCAGACGCAAATCATGTGCTTGGCTTTCGGGCCGCCCTTGCCGCTCGCGGCCTGGCCCTGGTTTCTCAGCAAATCCAGCATGCTGACGCCGCACAGCGACGCGCCGCCGATGCGGAGGAAGTCCCGGCGGTTGTGCTTCAGGAATTCGTGGCAGACGCTCATGGTCGCTCCCTTGGATAGGCGATTGAAACGCCGTAAGTCTTTTTTCAATTCAAGCAAAATAGCTATCAGCTATCAGCTATCAGTGGACAGCTCTCAGCCAGAGCGCGGCTCCGCGGAAGTCAATGCTGCAACAGAAATTCCCGCGTGTTCAGCAAGCTCCACATCACGCCCTGCAAGCCCTTCTCCGGCGACTCGGCTTCCTTCAGGTACTTCAGGCACGCCTGCTTCTCGCTGTCGCTGGGCAGGCGGCTCAGCGCGGTCAGGAAGACCGCTTCAACGCGGGCGTTATCGTCGGTCTGAGCTTTCAGGATCGCGGCCACCTGGCCCTTGGGATCGGTCAGTTTCTGCCAGACGCGCGGGTGGTTGGCCAGGCTCATCACTTGGAGGATTGAGACGTTGGCGTCGCGCTCGCAGTCGCACTGCACCGCCGAGTTGCGCTTCGGCCGGCCGAACTGCTCCAGCACGAATTTCACGAACTCGTTCTTGGGCACGTAGGGAATCTCGACCGTCTTGAGGTTCTCCGGCCAGTGATGGTACTTCATGTCCATGTTCTCGCCGACGCCCGTGGCCTGGTTCAGGGCGTCGAGCATCACTTCGGCCGGCAGCCGGCGATAGTAGAAGTAAGCGTAGTTGCTGCGATCGGTGCGGTTGGCGGCGCTCGGCGTGCTGTCGCGCTGATACGTGCCGCTCTGCAAGATAGTGCGGTGCAGCCATTTCAGGTCGTAATTGTTCTTCACGAACTGGTCGCACAGTTCCTTGAGCAGTTCCGGGTGCGAAGCCGGGTTGAACGAGGACAGGTTGTCCGGCGGATCGATGATGCCCCGGCCGAAGTAGTGCGCCCAGACGCGATTGACGATGGCCCGCGCGAAGTACGGGTTATCGGGCCGCTTCAGCCAGGCGACGATCAGCTGCCGAGGGTCCTGCTCCTTCTCGACCTTGACGACGTCGCTCAGGCCCAGCAGCCGGAAGTTGTCGGACTTTTGCGTGCCCAGCGGGCTGGTGACGCTGGCGGCGGTCTGCTGGTCCGTGACGTGCTGAATCTCCGAGTGCATCATCCGGCGGGCGATTTCGGGCAGCATCTTGCTCTTGCGCTCCATCTCGCCCGCGACCTTGGCCGCTTCGCCTTCCAGCTTCTTGTTGGGGGCTTCATCCTTCATCTTCTTGGCTTCGTCGGCCAGCTTCTTGGCCTCGTCGTTCATCTTCTTGACGTAGTCGGCCGTTTCGGGGAAGCGCTTCTCGTTGCCGCCCTGGAAGCCGGAGCCGCGCACCCGCATGAAGAAGTTGGCGAAACTGAGCAGGTCGTCCTGCTGCCAGACGTCGTGCGGATGGCGGTGACACTGGGCACACTCCAGCCGCAAGCCCAGGAAGGTGTGCGCCGCCTGCAAGGCCCCCTTCACTCCGCCGGCATCCTTGCGTTGCCAGTAGAGATCGAGGGTCTTGCGGCTCGCATAAACTCCCAAGTCGGGCCGGCCGGTGGTGTAGCCTTCGAAGAGGGCGGTGGTTTCCTGTGCCCATTCCTCCACGCTCCTGCCGTCGCGGCTGGTGGCGGTGAGAATGCGTTCGACGAACTGGTCGTAGGGGATGTTTTCCTGGATGCGCGCCCGTACCCACTGCTGGAAGCGCGGGGCATCGTGCTGCTCGGTGAGGGCATCCGCATAGACGCCATAGTCGCTGGCCTTGAGCAGGTCGCAGAACTTCATGGCCCAGAGCGCTGCGTAGCCGGGCCGTTCGAGCAGCTCATCGATCTTCTTGCTGCGCTTTTCGGGATCGTTGCTCGCCAGGAACTCGCGGATTTCCTTGGGAGCGGGCAACTCGCCGGTCACGTCGAGGGTGATGCGCCGCAGGAAGGTGGCGTCGTCGGCCTGGCCCGCCGGCGGAATGTTCAACCGCTTCAGCTTGTTGAGGATGTGGGCATCGACGAAATTGCTCGGCTTGACGCCGGGGAACGGCTC
>JAGVLI010000013.1 GCA_020054355.1 Planctomycetales bacterium
GCATCCGCTTCGTGCGCCTGGTGCGACATCCACCCGACTGGCTGCGGACCGTGAGCGACCAACCGGCGACCACGGCGCTGGTGCGCTGGCAAGCCGCCGCCGGTTTGCCCATCACCAATGCCTGGCGGCAGAGCATTCCGCTCGACGACCCGATGCTGCGCTATCTGCTCGGCCTGCTCGACGGCACGCGCCGCCGGCCGGCGCTGGTGCAGGCCCTGGCGGAACATGGCATCGCCCACAAGCTGGTCCTGATGAACGGCCGGCCGCTGGAGGACCCCCGACAGGTCCACGACCTGCTCGAAGTGTCGCTCGAAGCCAATCTGAAGAAGTTCGCGCAGCTCTGCTTGCTGGTGGGTTGAGCCGTGGGGCAGGTTTCCAACCTGCCAGCTGGTCTGGCAGGCCGCAAACCTGCCCCACGTTGCAGCCGACAGGTTGGAAACCTGTCCCACGAATGCTCCGCCGGCGCACTATGATAGCCGGGACAGACGGCGGGCCAGTGTTTCTCCGTCGATGGCCGTCAACCGCAAGCGAAGGCAGCATGATTACGATCTACTACTGGGACCCGGCGCAGAAGTCCGGCCAGTGGCTCGATGAACGGGCGCTGACCCAGCGCGCCGATGAGCTGCGCTGCTGCAAGGGCATGGTCTGGATCGACCTGGAAGACCCGGACCCCGAGGAGGAACGGCTCGTCTTTCAGCAGTTCTACCCCATCCACCCGCTGTCGCTCGAGGACATCAACAAGCCGTGGCGCGAGCCGGACTCGCCGCCGCACTTCCCGAAGGCGGAAGAGTTCAGCGATTACCTGTTCGTGGTCGCCAACCCGCTGGCGCCGAAGTTCCTCGAGCGCTTGCAGGGCAAAGGCGCGCCGCTGGTCCATCCGGACTGCACGGAACGGCTCTCCACGCAGCTGAGCACCGTCCTGACCGAGCGCCTGCTCATCACCCATCACTACGATCTATTGCGCCCCATCGAGCTGCTGCGGACCTTTCTGCTCAAGCACACCGCGCACTCCGACCGCGGTCCGGATTACCTGTTCCACCTGGTGCTGGACAACATGGTGGACCAGTACGTGCCGTTTCTGGATTACATCGACGAAGCACTCGACAAGCTGGAGGACGAGGTCTTCACCCGGCCGTCGCAGGAACTGCTGACCCAGCTGCTGGAGCTGAAACGGCAGATCATCGGCCTGCGCAAGACGCTGGTCTACGAGCGGGAGGTGCTGGCCCGGCTGGCGCGCGGCGAGTTCGCGCTGATCGAGGAGCGCGAACGGGTGTACTACCGCAATGTCTACGATCACCTGGTGCGCTTCACCGAACTGGCCGAAGGTTCCCGCGACATGGCCGCCGACCTGATGCAATCGCACCTGGCCTCGGTCTCGAACCGCCTCAACGAGATCATGAAGGTCCTGGCCATGATCTCCACCGTGGTGCTGCCGATGACCCTGGTGTCCGGCATCTACGGCATGAACTTCGAGAGGAACGTCTGGCCGGACTTCCACGAATCGGAGTGGGGCTTCCCGGCTTCGCTCGCCATCATGGCGCTGACCGGCGTCACGGCGTACTACTGGTTCAAATGGCGGAAGTGGCTGTAGGGTCCGCTGTGCGGACCACGAACCATCGCGACATCGGTGGTTCATGGTCCGCACAGCGGACCCTACGTTGCTTGCGGCTTCGCAATCCCGCCGCTGGCGGCTTCGCAATCCGATCTCCCAGGAACTCCGCGCAATGACCGAATCGCAAACCACCGGCATGTCGCTGCATACCAAGATCCTGCTCGGCCTGGTGCTGGGCGCCGGCTGCGGCGTGGCCGTCAACTTCCTGGCGCGCGACGCCGCCGGCAAACCATTGCCTGATCTGGAGTGGGTGTTGCGCAATATCTCCGGCCCGGTGGGCCAGGTCTACCTGCGGATGCTGCTGATGACCGTGGTGCCGTTGGTGTTCGCCTCGCTGGCCGTGGGCGTCGCCAAGCTGGGCGACTTCCGCAGCCTGGGCCGCATCGGCGCCAAGACCATGCTCTACTTCGTCGGCAGCATGACCATTGCCGTGGCCATCGGCCTGACGCTGGTCAACACCGTGCAACCGGGCGTGGGCTTGCCGGAAGCGACGCGCGTCGAACTGATGACTGCGTTTGGCGGCGAAGCGAAGTCCAAGGAAGAAGCGGCCGAGAAAGACAAGTTCAGCGTCGAGACGTTCGTCAAGATCGTGCCGCGCAATCCGATTGAGTCGATGGCCAAGATGCCGCCGGACATGCTCGGCGTCATCTTCTTCGCCCTGCTGGTGGGCGCGGGCATCTCGACGCTGCCCGCCGAGCGCGGCCAGCTGATGCTGCAAGTGCTGGAGGGCCTCGGCGACCTGATGGTCTTCATCATCGGCCTGGCCATGAAGCTGGCGCCCTACGGCGTCTTCGCGCTGATCTTCTCGGTGACGGCCCGCTTCGGCTTCGACATCCTGCTACAGCTGGGCAAGTATGTTTTCGTGGTGCTGCTCGGCCTGGGCTTGCACATGTTCGGGGTGATGTCGTTGCTCGTGTATTTCTTCTCGAACCTGAATCCGCTGGTGTTCTTCCGCAAGGTGCGGGCCGTCATCATCACCGCGTTTTCGACCAGCTCCAGCAATGCCACGCTGCCGACCTCGATCAAGATCACCGAGGAAGAGCTGGGCGTGCCGGCACCCATCGCCGGCTTCGTGCTGCCGCTCGGCGCCACCATGAACATGAACGGCACCGCCCTGTTCGAGGGCGTGACGGTGGTGTTTCTCGCCCAGGTCTTCGGCGTCCAGCTGGGGATCGCCGAGCAGGCCATCGTCATCGTCCTGTCGGTGCTGACGGCCATCGGTGCAGCGGGGGTGCCGGGTGGGTCGATACCGTTACTGGTCATGGTGCTGGCGGCAGTGGGCGTGCCGCCCGGCGGGATCGCCATCATCATCGGCGTCGATCGGTTGCTCGACATGTGCCGGACCACCTTGAACGTGGTCGGCGACATCACCTGTGCGACCTACATCGCCCGTTCGGAAGGCTACGAGTTGCTGAGGCCACAACCGGCGGAACTGCCAATCGCCGGACCGCAAGGCGACCTGGAAGCTGCAATCCCAGCGAAGGAGTGAGGCATTCCGGAGAAGCGGACGTTCGAGTGAGTGGCCGCTTTACAGCGAAGACATGGCAGCTTATGCTGGCGTGCGCTTCACCATTCCAGCCGGGAAAGGGCCGTCCATGAGCCAGCCGAATCAGCAGATGTTCAATTTCTGCCCGCATTGCGGCAAGGGCATCAACCAGCAGCAGGCGCCGGGCCAGAAGCTGTTTTGCCGGTCGTGCGGCAAGGACATCGGCACGCCGAGCGTGGTCAGCGCGGCCATCCAGGCAGCGCCCATCGTCTCGCGCGGCAAGGTGATCGACAAGAGCGAGGAACCGATCGCCCAAGGCAAGGCGGCGCGCTGCCGATTTTGCAGCCAGGTGGTCGAGACGCGCGGCCAGGGCGACGCCAAGACCTTCGTGCCGCATTACAACGTCAAGGACGGGAAGAAGAAAATCTGCGTCTCCAGCGGCCGGCGCGTGGCGGATTGACGCCGGCCGCCCAAAGTAGGTCAGGCTTTCCAGCCTGACACGAACGGCAATGTCAGGCTGGAAAGCCTGACCTACGACCGCCGCTGCCGTTCAATAATCTCGGTACTCCGGCGGCCGGCCGCTGCCGACGGCCAGCAGATAGCCGCTGGTCGTCAGCAGCCAGCTATAGGGAATCGTGAACAGCAGCCCAAAGCCGCAGGCCAGCACGCCGATCCCGCCGATGAACCCCACGACGATCATGGTTCCCAGCCAGCCCCAGAAATGGCCGCGTGCCAGGGCGGTGCTGCCGTGGATTGCTTCGATCGCGCTACAGCCCCGGTCCACGATCAGGTACGGACAGAACAAGAAATAGCGGATCGAGAGCACCAGGATCACCAGATTGCCCAACATCGAAAAGAGCGATGTCAGGAGGGTCAGGGCCGGATCGGGCCTGACCACGGCGACAGGCCCGCCCAGGTTCCGCATGCCGAACAAGGTGTTGTACAGTTCGAGCAAATCGTTGGTGGGATGGTTGCCGGCAGCGAGACTCAGCGCTTCGGCCGGCAAGGCACAGGCGAAACCGACCAGGTTGATAATCAAGCCGTTGACGAACAACGGCGTCCAGTAGCGAAAACCGCCGAAGAAATCGGCGAAGGTCCATTCGCGCCCTTGATACTGCGCCAGGGCCACGATGATGGGGCCAGCTGCCAGCGGCGCGAACAGCGCGGCCATGATGACCGTGTTGAGCAATGCCCCGAGAATGGGAATCAGCTGGATCGCGCCCATGACGAGCAGGATCGGCAGGCCCAGGAACACCATCGTCACGCAGAAGCCGACCATCGGTCCCAGCACGGCCGAGAAGTGGGCGCTGGCCTGGTTGAACAGCAAGCTCAGGTCGATGCTGTATTCGTTCGCGAAGCCGCCGGCGCGGCGCTGA
>JAGVLI010000963.1 GCA_020054355.1 Planctomycetales bacterium
AATCACCGTGGTCAATGGTCCGCACAGCGCAAACTGGTAGGGTCCGCTGTGCGGACCATTGAGCCACCGGAATCACCGTGGTCAATGGTCCGCACAGCGGACCCTACGAAGATTCTATCAATCGGGCTTATTCGCCCTTCAGCAAGCCGGTCAACTTGATCTTGCTGGCCGGTTCGCGTGTCGGCGGCTGCCCCGATTGCTGGGCCAGGTAGTCTTCCCATTCCTTGCCGTCGGGCGGCAAGTCCTTGCCGGTGATCTTGACCAGCGCTTCGTGCGCCCGGTTGCGCATGGCGATGTCCTTGTCGTTCTTGAGGACGTGGACCAGTGCTTCGGTCGCCTCGTAATGGCTGAAGTTGCCCAGCGCCCGGGCGGCCGCGGTCCGACGGTCGTGCTCCTGTTGCTTCTCCAGGCTGGACACGTCGAAGGCCGGCTCCGGGGCACGGACCACGCGCGTCAGCAAGTCCACGCCGGCTGGATGCTTGGTCCGTCCCAGCGCCGTCAGCGCCTCGCACTGGATGACGGTCGCCGTCTCCGGCGCGAACACGGTCGCCTTGTAATAGGCGTCGATCAATCCCTGGACGGCGCGGGGGTCCTTGAACTCGCTCAGCTGGCGCACGGCGGCCAGGCGGCTCAAGGGCTGCTTGTCGCCCTTGGCTGCCGTCACCAGGATGGCCACGATGGCGTCCTGGTCCGCGGTGCTGCCGCCGTTCTGCGAAGGTTCCTGGAGCGCCCGCAGCGCCTTGGCCCGCTTGTCGCCGTCCTGGCTGTCGCGCAGCACCACCAGGGGATCGTCCTTGGTGAACAACCCATTGAAGCGGGCATGGATCGGGATGTCCTTGCGGGTCATCTCGTCCCAGAAGGTGGCGCAGCCGCACAGGCTCAGACTGATGGCTGCTCCGCCCGCGACACGGCCCAGAGTGCTGCCGAGCCGTCCCATTTTGCTGTTGAGCAATCCGTACACCGGTTTCCCCCTTCCCCCGCCGCATCGCTCGCGCTGGCCGGCAACGCCCGAGGGCGTATGTGTCCGGAATCCCAAGCCGACTTCCCCTGGCAATAACGAGAGCGCGGGGGTATAGCCGGGCCGCCGTTGCGTGACAAGGCCAAATTCAGCTCCATCGCAGGGAATTCGGCGAATGGCCTGGTCTGGCGGCGGCATGACATTGGATAGGAGGCAATGGCAGCCAGGCGAAGGAGGGCGAACCATGCAACGTCGGCGGCCCGTGCTGTTTCACATGCTCGCCAGTCTGATCCTGGCGAGCTTGCTCGCCCTGGGAACCTGGCGGCTCTTTCACCTGAGCTGGAACTGGCCGGCAGCGCTCTGGGCCTGGGTGTTCGGCATCACGCTGACAACCTTCGCCTACTACGGCTGGGACAAACGGCAGGCGCAGCGCGTGGGCAGCGCGCGGATTCCGGAAATAGTCTTGCACATGCTCGCGCTGATCGGCGGCAGCCTGGGGGCTTATGCAGGCATGCGGATGTTCCGGCACAAGACGCTCAAGGGCCGCTTTCGGCTGATGTTCTGGCTGATCGCGCTGATCCAGATGGGACTGCTGATCTGGCTGGCCTACGAATGGTGGCGCGGTTGACCGCGCCGCTTGCCGCTTTGCACCTATGCCTCAATCAGTTGCTCCTCGTCCTCCGCTGGAGGCACCAGCAACTTTCCCCGGTTTTGCAGCAATCTTTCCAGCAGCACATAAAAGACGGGGACCAGAATCAAAGTAACGAGCGTCGAAACCACGATGCCGCCGATGATGCCCCGCGCCATCGGCGCCCGCGTCTCCGCGCCAGGTCCGAGTCCGAACGCGGCCGGCACGGCCCCGGCCACCGTGGCCACGCTGGTCATCAGGATCGGCCGCAGTCTCACGGGGCAGGCATGCAGCACCGCTTCCTGCGCCGAGCAACCTTTCTCTGCGCGCACGGTGTTCGTGTAATCGACCAGGATGATCGAGTTCTTCTTCACCAGACCCATGAGCAAGATCAGGCCGATCATGCTCATGACGTTGAGCGTGTCGCCGGTCAGCCAGAGCGTGACCAGCGCCCCGGTCACGGCGAACGGCATCGCCAGCAGCACGGTGAACGGATGCGCGAACGAGTTGAACTGCACGCCCAGGATCATGTAGGCGATGACGATGCCCAGCACCAGCGCGAACACCAGGCTCTGCATGGTTTCCTGCATGGCCTGGGCGTTGCCCAGCTCGACCATCGAGAACTTGTCCGACGGCAGGATGCGCTGGGCGATTTCCCGGCAGCGGGCGATCGCTTCACCCTGCGAGACGCCGGGCGCGGGCCGGGCCGTGATCTCGATCTTGCGCTGATGGTTGTAGCGGTTGATGACCGGCAGCGTGGCTGCGGTTTCCCGCCGGGCCAGGTCGGCTAAGGGCACCAGGTAACCAGCCCCGCTGCGGACTTTCAGGTTTTCCAGGTCGTTCGGGCTGGCGCGGTGGCCCAGCTGCAAGCGGACCCGCACGTCGTAGCGCCGGCCGTGGTCGGTGTACTTGCCGACGCGCTGGCCGCCCACGAGCAAGCTCAGGCTGTCAGCTAGCCGGCCCACCGGGATGCCGATCATCGCCAGCTTTTCGCGGTCGGGGACGATGCGCTCCTCGGTCATGCCCGGCCGGTAGTCGCTGTCGATGTCCTGCACCAAGCCGCTCTCTTCCATCTCGCGCATGATGCGCTGCGACAGCCCCGGCAGCTGCTCCCAATCGCCCTGAATGGCGAAATCGACCGGATCGCCGCGCTGGGCGGTAAAACCTTCGGTCGAGAGGTCGCGCATTACCAGCCGCAGGTCGGGTATCCGCTCCAGGTCGGCCCGCACCTGCCGCATGATGTCCTTCTGCTTCAGCTTCCGCTGGTCCTGCGGCACCAGATGGACGAAGAGGTCGGCTTCGTTGATGAGTTGCCCATCCTCGGTGGCCACCGTGGTCAAGATGCCGGCCACGTCGTCGCGGTTCGCCAGCCCGTGGACGATGCGTTCGCCGCGCTCGTTGACCCAACCGGCCTCGCAGCGCTGCAACAGCTCATCTACTTGATCGAGGCTCGAACCCACGGGGCAGATGACATGCACCACGAAGCGGCTCTGGTCCTCGCTGGGTACCAGTTCGCGGCCCAGCACGTCGAAGCCGATGAAGCCGGCCACCACCAGGATCAGGGCAGCGCCCAGGCCGAGCACGATGCCCCAGTGCCGGAGCGACCAGCGCAGCACCACGGCATAACTGGCCGTGGCGCGTTCCAGTACCCACTCGGTTGGCCGCAGCAGCACGGGTTCCAGGAAGAAACGGTCGAGCAGCCAGTAGAGCAGGTTGCCGTGCCGCGTCAGCAAGCAGGCCAGCGCGAACTCCAGGGACGATTCGAGCAGCCAGGAGGTCGAACGCGAACTTGCATCCAGGCCGAACAGGTGCAGCAGCGGCCAGCCCCAAACCGCCGCGCCGGGGAAATACAGCCCTGCCAGCCGGAGGCTTGTCCCCACAAGCAGCACGGCCAGGCCCACCAGGATTGCCAGCGGCCGGCCAAAGGGTTTCGGCCGCCGGAACTTTTCGTGCAGGACCACGCCGGCGTCGATCACGCTGACCAGACGCACGTTGAGGAAGAAGGCACAGAGCATCGGAGTCAGCGTCAACGCGCAGATCAGCGACAGGAACACCGCCACGCCGACCGTGACGCCGAACTGCAGGAAGAAGCGGCCGATAATGCCCTTCATGAACGCGACGGGCAAGAAGATCGCCATGATCGACAGCGTGGCCGCGATGGCCGCGAACGAAATTTCTCGCGCGCCCTGGAGCGCTGCTTCCATGCGGCTCAGGCCCAGTTCGCGATGCCGATAGATGTTCTCCAGCACCAGGATGGCGTCATCGACCACCACGCCCACGGAAAGGGACAGGCCCAGCAGCGTCATCAGGTTGATGGTGAACGGCTGGCCGCCGCAGAGCTTCACGCCATAGTTGAGGACGAAGAACGTGCCGATCAGCGACGTGGGAATCGACAGGCAGATATTGAGCGTGGTGCCGACCGAGCCGAGAAACAGAAAGCAGACCACGGCCGTCAGCGCGATGCCCAGGAACATGGTCAGCTTCAGCTCGTCCACGTTCTCGCGGACGAACAGCGAGTAATCGACCGGCACATGCAGCTCCATGTCGGACGGCAGCTGCTTGCGCAGCCGGGGCAACTCCTGCTTGACGTTCTCGCAGACGGCAACGAGGTTGCCGCCGATGGCCTTGCGCACTCCCACGGCGACGGCCGGCATGCGGTTGTAGCGGGCCAGGCTGCGGCGGTCCTCGGTGCCGTCCTCGACCACGGCCACATCGCCGAGGTAGACCTGCTGGCCGCCGCGCTCGGCCACCAGCAGCCGATTGAAGTCGGCGACCGAGTACGCCTCGCCCATGGTGCGCAGGTTGAACTCGATCAGATCGCTCTTGATGTAGCCGGCGGGTAGTTCCGCGTGCTGGCGTTGCAGCGAGGTCAGCACGTCCTCGGCCGCCAGGTTGAAGGAAGCGAGCTTGTCGCGATCCACCCAGATGCGGATGTTGCGCGATTGCAAGCCGCCGAACTGCACCCCGCCGACTTCCGGAATCGCCGCGATTTGCTGCTTCAGTTCCTTCTCGGCGAAATCGCTGAGCTTGTGCCGGGCCACGCCGCCGGAGAGCGTCAGCCACATGACCGGCAAGTTGTTCGGATTGACCTTCAGGATGACCGGCGGGTCGATGTTCACTGGCAAGAAGCGGCGGCGGGCGGCGACGGCGTTCTGCACGTCCTGCATGGCCGCGTCGATGTTGCGCTCCAGCCGGAAGAAGACCGTGACGATGCTGGTCCCTTCCAGACTCTGCGACATCAGGTAATCGACGCCCTCGACGCCGCTGACGGCATCCTCGATGACCTCGGTCACATCGCCGTCCATGACCTCGGGCGAAGCGGCTTCGAGCGAGATGACCACGCTGACGACGGGAAAATCGATTTCCGGAAACTGGCTGACGCCCATGTCGCGGTAGCCGAGCCAGCCAAAGACGATCATCGCCGCCGAGAGCATGACGGCGAAGACCGGGTTCTTGATGGAGAGGTCGGAGAGGGACATGCGCGCACTTGCGTTGGTGATCTTACAGGCCGATCCGTCTTGAAAGCACTGCCACGCGGACTACGGTTTGTCGTCCTTGCGATTCTCCAACTCAGCCAGGCGAGCTTTCAACTTGGCATTTTCCGCTTCGGCCTGATCGGCCCGCTGCCGCTCGGCCTCGGCCCGCTGCCGCTCGGCCTCGGCCCGTTGCTGCTCGGCCTCCTTGGCGATGGGCAACACCACTCCATTGGTGTCAAAGAAACGCAGCCAGATGGCCTCACGGTCCTGGTACTTTCCATCCCAGGTTCCCAGCCAGGCATTCATTTGCGGACACCAGAGCCGACCCTGTTCATTCGGAACCAGCGGCTTATACACCTCGTTGACCAGTTCCCAACCATCCAGGGTATTGGTCGCCGGATCGTAGCAGTAGTAATTCGCCGTCCGGAACACCTGCTCGTAGATGTTCTTCTTGACCGTGCGATCCAGGTGCGCCGTGCTCGGCGACAGCAACTCGATGATGAGGTTGGGGTATTTGCCGCCCTCCTGCCAGACGCACCAGTATTCGCGCAGCGGTTCCTTGTTCGTGCCCAGGACCAGGTAGCAATCGGGACCGCGGAAATCCTTGTTCCGCGCCTGCTGCTCGCTGAAATAGATGAACTGATTGCCGCCGGCGTAGTAGTCGTCGCGGCCTCGAAACTGCCAAACGATGGAATCGATCAGCAGGTATATGCAGAAGAGGTGCCAGGTGGATTCCAAGGGGATGCCGTCCTCCGCGACCAGTTCGACGTTGCCGAACAATTTCTCGATCGGCGGCCCTTCCACCACGTCGGTTGCCATGCGTTCACCCTCGATGCCCGTTTCGCTTCCACCATCCGCGTCCTTGCGGTCGAAGCGGGACAGGCGCGGCCCGTTACTTCTTCGCCTTGACGCCGATCTGTAGTTTCTCTTGCTTGTTGTCCTTGTCCACGAGAAGGACCTGCACGATGCCAGGCCCCTTGGCGACCAGCGTAATCGCCGTGGGATCGTTCTCGATCGGCTCGACTTCCAGCACGCGGAAACTTTCGACGACCACTTGACCGAGGATTTGCTTCTTGCTCATCTGCAGCTTGTGCTTGTCGCCGACCGTCAGCGTCTGGTCCGCGACGCGCACCTGAACCAGCCAGTTTTCCGCCTTACCGGCGGCATCGGTCAGGCGCAAGGTCGTCTCGCCGGCCAGCAACGGATCGAGCTGGACCGTCGTCTTGTCGTTCGTCAAGCGAGCGAGCTTGTCGTTGCCGATCTCGGCCTTGTCGATGGCTTGCTTGCTGGGATGTTGGAGGCGGAATGGGACGCCCGTTTGCAGGTTTAGTTGCCGATGGACTTCGACTTGAAAAACGTCGGTGTTCTTGTCGATATCGACCACCTTGACCTTGGTTTCTCCCAAACCGACCCCGTAAAGTGTGATCTTTGTTTGATCGAAGCCGCCTGCCGCGATGCCGTCATTGACCCGCACCTGACGTTCCACCTTGTCGCCGTAATTGAAAATCCGGGCAGGGGAAGGGCCCCCGCTGCTGCCCTCATGCACCCCGATAACTCCTTCCTTATCCGTTGCGACGGACGTGATGGCTTTCTTGCTCGTTGCTTGCAGGACATAGCCGCCATCGAGCGGTACGATGATCTTGAGCGGTTCCTTCTTCTCGGCCTGGCCGAAGGTTGCCGAACTGAACGCTGCCAGAACGAGGCCAAGGCTGACGATGACCGGGCGCATGATAGCTCCTGGGTTGTTGAGTGGACGATGGGAATCATTGGGGTTTCCGCTGGGATTCTCGTTCCGCTAGCTGGGCTTTCAGCTGGGTAAGTTCCGCTTCGGCTTGCTCTGCCCGCTGCTTTTCGGAGTCAGCCCGCTGCTTTTCGGAGTCAGCCCGCTGCTGGGCGGCCTGGGCTTGCTGCTGGGTGGCCTGCGCCTGGAACTGCGCCGATTTGGCCGTGCGCTCGGCGGCTTCCTCGCCGGTAAGCACCAGTTCGCCGTTCGTGTCGTAGAACCTGAGCCAAGTCGCCTCCTGGCCCTGGAACCGGCCGCGCCAAGCTCCGAGCCAAAGTGCCAGCTGGTCGCACCACAGCCACCCGTGTTCGTTCGGCTGGATGGGTTCGTAGTGCCCCGCACTCTGCCAGCCTTCGAGCAAGTTGCCATTGGGGTCGAAGCAGAAGTATTCGGGAGTGCGGAAGACGCCCTCGTAGATTTCCTTCTTGACCGTGCGATCCAACCGGGCAGTCGTGGGGGAAAGCAGCTCGATAATGACGTTCGGATAACGGCCGCCTTCCTGCCAGACGCACCAGTATTGGCGCATCGGCTCGCGGGGAACGCCCAGGACCAGATAGAAATCTGGGCCCCGAAAATCGCGGTTCCGCGCTTGCTCTTCGCTGAAATAGATGAACTGGTTGCCGGCCGCGTAATAATCGTTGCGCCCGCGCAGGTGATAGTTCACGGACTGAATCAGGAGCATCGTGCAGAAGAGATGCCAGGTGGATTCCATCGGCTCGCCATCCTCCGCGACCAACTCTACCTGTGGCAGCAATTGTTCGATCGGCGGCCACTCGGTTACTTCCGTCGCCATGCGTTCATCCTCCTCAAGGACATCAGGATGATGTCATGATAGCCCCATCGGCGCCTGTCGGTACATGCCCGTTCCGGTGTGGTTCTTCTCGGCATTGGTCTTGTCGACGAAGAACATCCGCGATCTCGTCAAGGCAATTGCAACGACGCTTTCAGACAGGTATCCACCCGGTGCATCAACGCTGGAGGAAACCGGCCGACCACACGGGTAATCAGTCGTCGATGCAGGGTAATCAGGTGCTCGCACTTCACGGCTGACGTGTGCAAGAGACCAGATTGCCTGCCTTCGGGTGTGGTAATATCGACCAGCAATTGGGTCGGTTCCGTGGCAGCCCGTTGGGTGGTGCTGGTAATGAGCGCCAGGATCACATCGTCCAGGCGGCCATTATTCACATCGCATTGGACTACCAGGGCTGGCCGTATCTTGGAGCCGCTCAGGTCCGTGAACGGCAGGTTGGCCAGGACGATGTCGCCACGCTGATACATCATGACTGCTTCCGATGCGCGTCGTAGTCGTTGTATTCGTCCATCACCGGGTCGTTCCAGCCGGCGCGCAGGGCCGCTTCCATTTGGGCGGCATAAGTCTCACCGATGTCGTAGTCGCCGGCTTCCAGCAAGGGTTTGATCTGTTCGTACAGTTCGGCCCGCAACAGAACATAAGTTTGCTGCGATCGCGGATCCACCAGGCGCAAGGGCTGCTCGGACTGATTGGCCAAAGCGCTTTGTTGCTCAGCACTGAGATTGACTGGCATCGGACACCTCCACTCGGACATCAGGATGATGTCATGATAGCCCCATCCGTGCCTGTCGGTACATGGCCGTTCTTGTGCGGCTCTTCCAGGCGCTCGCTCTGCCGGCGTGGTTTTGCGTCTTCCTCGCGCTCTGTCAACGACCAGACCCAGGCGCCGAAGCGGTCGAACAGGACGTAGAACACCGGCACGATTACCAGCGTTACCAACGTGGAAAGCACGATGCCACCGATGATGCTCCGCGCCAGCGGAGCGCGGGTTTCCGCGCCGGGACCGAGTCCCAGGGCCAGCGGCAGGGCGCTCGCGATGGTGGCCAGCGAGGTCATCAGAATCGGCCGCAGGCGGATCGGGCAGGCTTCGAGCATGGCGGCCTGGGCATCGGCGAGCGGCGTATTCGGGTTGGTCCGGCGCAGCTGGTTCGCGTAATCGACCAGCACGATCGAGTTCTTCTTCACCAGGCCGGCCAGCAGGATCATGCCGATCATGCTCATCATGTTCAGGGTGTCCGGCGCATCCTTGAACCAGCGCGTCACCCAGAGCGTGGCCAGCGCGCCGGTCACGCCGAAGGGCACCGCCAGCAAGACCGTGAACGGATGCACGAACGAATTGAACTGCACGCCGAGAATCATGGTGGCCACCACGAAGCCCAGCGCCAGGCACCACCACAGACTGTGCAAGGTTTGCTGCATGGCTTGGGTGTTGCCGAGCACCACGGCGCGATAGGACGACGGCAATCCCAGTTCCGCGCGCACTTCCTCGGTCAGCGCCAGGCAGCGCTCGATGGCCTCACCCTGGTTGACTCCCGGCGCCACGTTGGCGGTCAGCTCCACCTTGCGCAGGTGGTTGTAACGGGTGATGACCGGCAAGGTCGAGTCGATCCGCCGCGTCACCAGGTCGCTCACCGGCACCAGTTGGCCCCGGTCGTTTTTCACATAGACCGCATCGAGGTCGTCCGGTGAAGCCCGCTGCATTTCCAGGCAGCGCAGCCGCACGTCGTAACGGCGGTCGCCGTCGGTGAAGCGGCCGGAGCGCACGCCGCCCATGGCCACGTTCAGGTTGAAAGCCAGCCGCTGCACGGGCACGCCGGACTGCGCCATCTTGTGCTTGTCCGGAAAGAGCCGAATTTCGGGCATGCCAGGCCGGTAGTCGGAGTTCACGTCGGTGACGAAGCCGCCGCTGATGAGCCGTTCGCGGATGCGCTCGCCCAGGCGCACCACGTCGTCCCAGTCCGGCCCCTGCACCGCGAAGTTGACCGGATAGCCGCGGCCCGGCGTGAAGCCCTGGGTGGACAGTCCAGGGCGATGGCCCGCATGCCGGGAATCGCGGCCGTCCGCTTCCGGACTTCCGCCATCACCTGGCCCTGCGACCAGGAACGCTCGTGGGCCGGCACCAGCCGGACGAACAGCGTGCCTTCGCTGATGAGCGAACCGGGCCGGATGCTGATGGCCGCGAAGAAGCCGGCCACGACTTCGCGCCCCTCCGCGTCGCGCAGCCCCACCAGCACATCTTCCGTCCGCGCCAGCATGCTATCCACGTAATCGACGCTGCTGCCGACCGGGCAGACGATCACCATGATGAAGCGGTTCTGGTCCTCGCTGGGCACCAGTTCCTGGCCGATGGGCTTGATCGACAGCTGGCGTTCCGCGAACGGCAACGACACGTCCAGGCCGAAGGCGAACAGCAATGAGGAAGCGGCCAGCAGCGTACCGGCCGTCGTGACCAGCCAGGGATGCCGCAGCGCTTGTCGCAGCACCACGGCGTAGGAGCGCGTCAGCCAGTCCATCAGCCGGTTCATGGGCGCGACCAGCAACGGCTCCAGCAGCCAGCGGTCGATGAACCAGTGCAGCCGCACGCACCCGGTCATCGCCGGACCGAGCAGGCCGCCCCAGCGCGCGGGCATTGGCCGCCGCGGACGCCGGACTGTCAGAAAGAGGGAGCAGAGCATCGGCGTGATGGTCAGCGACACCACCAGCGACAGCAGCACCGCCACCGTCACCGTGATGGCGAACTGCGTGAAGAACCGCCCGATGGCCCCCGCCATGAAGGCGACCGGAATGAAGATCGCCGCAATGGACAGTGTGGCAGCCAGGGCGGCAAAGCCGATTTCGCGCGCGCCTGCCACCGCCGCTTGCCACCGCCCCTCGCCATGCTCGCGGCGGCGATAGATGTTCTCCAGCACCAGGATGGCATCGTCAACGACCACGCCGACCGACAGCGACAGGGCCAGCAGGGTCATGAAGTTGACGGTGTAGCCGCACCACTTCATGACGATGAAGGAACCCATCAGCGACGTGGGAATCGAAATGCAGACATTGAGCGTGGTGCCGATGGACCCCAGGAAGACGAACGTCACCAGGGCGGTCAGCACGATGCCGTAAAACAGCGCAAGCTTGACCTCGGCAATGTCTTCCTGGATGAACACCGAGTAGTCGGTCGAGATGCTGATCTCCATGTCCGGCGGCAGCGACTTCCGCAGCTCCGGCAGGCGGCTTTTGACTTCGTTGCAGACCTCGACGACGTTCGCCCCGGTGGCCCGCATGACGCCGATGCCGATGTTCGGCTCGCGGTTGAAGCGGGCGAAGGTCCGCTTGTCTTCCAGGCCGTCCTCGACCACGGCCACGTCG
>JAGVLI010000978.1 GCA_020054355.1 Planctomycetales bacterium
ACGGCGGCGTGTGACAGGTTGTTGGCGGTTCGGTGAAAGTGTGCCGCGCGCGGGAAAGGTCGGTGCGGTGCGAAGATGGTAAGGCAGCTGGTTTTTTGGGCGAATTCTCCGGGTTCGCGCGGCAGTGCAACAATCCGGCCGGCTCTTACCCACTGACAAGGCACTGGCGATGCACTACCGATAGAACGCCACGCTGGCGAAGCTCACGCTTTCGTGGCCTTCGGGGTGAATGTACCGATCGTAGTGCAAGACCTTGCCCCGGCTGGGCTGCGTTGCTTGCAGGGTCGTGTAGGTCGGCGGCAGCCCGCAAATCCGCCGGCGGTCGCCTTCCTCGGCGATGACCTGGAAATAGCGCGCCGGGTTGACGGTTTCCGTGTGCTTCAGGATCGCCCGATCCTGCTCCCGGCTCAGCGCCAGGAAAGCCTCCGCCACCGGCCGAGGGTCGCCGAACTTCGGCCCGACGTGCGCCAGGTCGCCGCTGATGAGGTAGCAGATCGGCTCCTTCGTGGCCGTTTCCACCCGCCGCAGCGCCTCCACCATGCGGGCGATGTCGCGCCGGGTCATGGGGCTGCCGCCCTCGGCCACGCAGTCGTGGAACGAGCCGACCAGCAGCGGCACGATGCGAATTGGCCGGCGTTTTTCGTAGAGGTACTGCAAGAACACCACTTCCAGCTCGATGGAATGTTCCGGCAGATGGGCGAACGGATCGTCGAATAACCCGTCGCCGTAGGCGCTCACGAGCTTGTCGATGTACCGCTGATCCGTGGGCACGATGCCGAGCGGCGTCTTGAAATGCTTGCGCGTCAGCGTGAAGCGCTGCGGGCTGTAATGCGAGGTGGCGATGATGACGAACAGCGACGCATCCGTGCGTTCGCGGACTTCCTTGAAGCCCCAGGCGAAGGTCGCGCCGCCGCGCTGATAGTCCATGTGGGGGACCAGCGCGGCCCGCAGGCTGCCGTCGGGCTTGCCGTTGCCGGGCAGTCCCGGCCCGGCGCGGAACAGTCGTTCCACCTGCAGCCGTAAACGTTCCGGATCGCCTTCATAAGCGCCGATGCAAGACGGCTGGCGAACAGGTCCGTCGAGCAGCTGGCGGAAGCGCGGACCATCGAGAAAGGCGGCTGCTTCCAGGCTCGTCAGCAGTTTCTCGAACACGGCCAGCGGCGGCGTTTGTCCGTTGAGGTTTCGGCCGACTTCCGCTTGAATGTCGCGCAACGGCCGACTGCCGTCGCACAGCCGGAGCCAGTCCAACTCCAGCTTGGAAATGCGTGCCTGCTGGTCGCTCAGGAACAGCCGATCGAGGAGAAAGACAAAACCGGGATGGGTCGGATCGGGGACGGCAGTCAGGCCGGGGCGGATGCTGGGATATTCTGGCAAGGACATGGTCGGTAGTCAGTAGTCAGTTACAAACAGACCAGGAGCGACAATCTCCCATGATACCATTGGCAACTGACCACTGACTACTGACAACTAACCACTCATTTCGGCGCCGGTGCCGCCACTTGCAAGCCGGGCGAGGCGTTGAATGCCTTGAGCGGCATCTTCGGGTCGGCGATCTTCCAGACCTTGACCTCGCCGTTGTAGCTGCCGGACGCGACCAGGTTGCCGTCGGGGCTGATGGCCACCGCGAAGACCTGATCGGTATGGCCCGACATGGTGGCGGTGGAGGCGCCGCTGTCGGCGTTCCAGACGCGGACGGTGTTATCGCCGCCGCAGGTGACGATCACCGGTTGCATCGGGTGATACGCGATCTTGAAGATCGACTTGGTGTGCCCGCCGGTGGCGCGAATCGCCTTGCCGTCGCCGGAAGCGTTCCAGGCGCGGACCTGGTTGTCCTCGCCGACCGAGAAGCCCACCTTGCTGTCGGGCTTGACCGCGACTCCGTAGACCGGCGCCTGGTGGCCGGGGAAGGTCAATACGGATTCCTTGGCCATCAAGTCCCAGACCTTGGCGGTCTTGTCCCGGCTGCACGTCAGCATGTGCTTGCCGTCGGCGGCCAGGGCGATGCCCAGCACCCAGTCGGCGTGGTTCTCGCAGGTCTGGTCGATCTTGGCCTTGTCGATACCCTCGGAAATGTCCCAGACGCGCACCAGACGGTCGCAGCCGCCGGAAGCGAGCCGCTTGCCGTCCGGAGCGATGGCCAGGCAAAGGATGGCGTCATCCGTCTCCGCGAGTTCCTTGAGCATGACCTTCATGTCGTTCACGCCGTCGAGGATATCCACGCCGTCCTTCTGCTCCTTGGCGGCGGCGTTAATGTCGTAGACGCGGACGTTGCCTTCCTGGCCCGGCCGGCCGCCGGCCACGACCAGCTTGCCGTCAGGCAGCCAGGCCATCGCGTAGGCGCGCTCGGAGCGAGTGTAGATGCGCTTCTCCAGCTTGGCATTCTCGATGTCCCAGACGGTCAGTTCGTGGTGCCCGCCGGCGACGACCTTCTTGTTGTCCGGAGTGAAAGTCAGGGCATTAACGATCACTGGGTATTTGTAAGCGACGGGTGGGGTCGGCGGCTTCCAGCGGATGCGCAGCTCGCGCATCAGGTCGGCCTTGGCCTCGATGCCGCCGTCCAGCTTGGCCCCTTCCTTGATCCAGCGCTCGATCAGCGCGATCTTCTCCTTCGACAGCGGATCGCCGCTTTCCTTGGGCGGCATGCGCTTGGCCGTGGTGGTCTTGATGAGGTCCATTAAGTGGCTCTCCTCCGGCTTGCCGGGGACGAGCGGGTCTTCGTTATCGCCGCCCTTGCGCAGAGCTTCATAGGTGGTCATGTCGAGCTTGCCCTTCTTCTTCTTCGGGTCGTGGCAAGCGAAGCAGTTTTCCTTGAAGATCGGAGCGATGTCGTTGATGAAGCTGACCGGGCCCTTCGGCGGCGCCTGCGCCTGCGCGGGCTGCTGGCCCATGAAGAACAGCACGGCCACTGCGGCGGCAGTGCCGAGGATGGCGCAGAGGACGCAGAAACAGAAGCGGGATTTTAGCATGGGGTCATCTCCTGATGTCGGAAACTTGCTCCCCGGCATTGCCTGGGAACGTACATCGCGAGGCTCGGCCTCGCGGGGGTGGGTAGAACAAAACACTCACTCCACGCGCTGCAAATCGCGAACGCGATCCGAATATAATCGCTGATGCCTGGTCTGCGCGTCGGACCACGATGTTGGAAATTTCTGCTGCTCCAGAACAACGTTTTCGATGGCCGCCCGCACTTGGAGGGCACAGGTGGCTGGGTCAACCCGACCAATGCCCGTGCCCAATCCGGGAAAGCTGACCGATTGCACGCCCAGATTGATCCGCTCGCCCGCCAGCGCTCCCGTAGCAAAGACTCCGTGCTTGATGAGCAACAGGACCGCCCGCGCCGCGAGGTAGGGAGCCACCGTATCCCGCAAGATCATCGGAACGCGCATGGTGGGCGCGGCGATGACATAAGGAATCCGCAGGCCGTCCGTCGGTACGATCTCGGCAGTCCCCACTACCAGTTCACCATGATGCCTCTCCCGGATCAATACTTGCAGCCGTTCTTGCACCTTCCAGCCGAAATGCTGGCTGTACCTCATGTCGATGCCGCCATCCATGAAACCGAAGCTGTTTGCCGGGCTGACAATCGCATCGACATTCAGATCCAGGATGGAGCCCCGATGAATGCTCACGCACGGCAAATCGCCGCAGATTCGCTGCCAGGCGTCCGCCAGCGGTGGTTCCACAGCGGCAAGGATGATCCGCAGCACGGTGACTCCATCGAGAGCGCTTTGCCATGCGGCGAATTCTGGGGCCAAGGAATCACGGTCTACTCTCGAAGCAAAGCTCGAAAGCCGGCCTGCGAAAAATGCTCATCGGAGGTCAGGGCATCGGTCAAGCCTCGTTCGGTCATCACCACGAATGAAACACAGTCGATCAACCCCCAGTCCTTGTCCGGCCGCTGCGCGTACAACTCAAAGGCCCGGGCATACAGTTCATCGGACAAGGAGACTTTGGTCACATTGGCGTCGGCTTCCAGGGCCTGCAACAGTTGAATCGCAGCGGCCCGATACCGTTGCCGGGACAATGCATTGCCAATCTCCAGCAGAACTGCCCGTGTGGTCACCAACCGAGCCTTGGTTGCCTCGATTTCATCGGCCTGTTGCAGAGCACGTTGATGATACTGATCCGTCGGCGCAGCCAGTGCTATCGCATAAGACGAATCCAGAAACAGGTCACTCATGGCGCGGCTGGGTCTCGCCGTACAAGTAATGATCGAGATTGGCCGACCAGTCCGGCGGTCCGCTCAGATTCAAGGATCGGGCCGTTTGCAGAAACGACTTCGGGGGCGGTTCGGCAGGGGAAAGGACTTCCACCGTCAGCCGCACGCGCGTGTTTGGCTCCAATGCGAGCGCAGCCTCGGGGCGCAAAACCGAGCCGTCGTAGATGGCTTCCACGGTTTGAGTCATGTTTCCGCTCCTTCAGTTGCCAGGAAGTTCACCCAGCAGCCATCGATTGCAAGATGCCCAGGATTTTCGCGACCTGGAGCAGGTGGTACTCCGGACGGTCGATGCAAGCCACAACTCCGCTCAGCTTCAGGAAGCGCCAGTTGTTGCCGGTAGTGACCGCGCCAAACACCGTCTCCTCGGCGCGGCCGTCTCTCTCGTTGAAAGCTTGCGCCGCCACCATCATCGCCACGCACTGGCCTAGTCCCGCCGGAATATCCTCGCGTTTGGCCTCCAGCACTGCGGCCACTGGTTGCTGCAAGAAATAACGTTCCGGCGACCGGCTCAGCAAGTAATCGCAGCTGCCGGTCAGACCGCGCTCCCGGTCCACGTCAAAGGTGATCCCGGAAAACAGGCTGAGCCGGTGGTTCGACAGCCGCACCGCTTCCATCAAGATCGGGGCGATAATCATCTCCGAGCGGGCTTTCTCGGTGTTCATGGCCAGGGCGGCTGGCGCCCACTCATCCAGGAATGCTCGTAACTCGGCGGGGGCCTCGACCTCCGGGATCGCGGCGAACAAATTCTGATTTTCATCCAGCGTCAGACCGAAGCGTTCGCGGGCGCCGCGGAGATCGAAATCGCTGTAGGCCATGAATCATCAGTGGTTGAAAAGAAATTCCTTGGTATTGAACAGCACCCACATGGCATCCTGGGCGGCCTTGGTGCGATCCGCGCTGGCCTGGAAGTGCTTCATCATCAATTCTATCTCATTCGCTTTCGGCATGCGACAGAGCACGATCAGGTACAGTTCCTCGATCACCTGCTCGGTGGTGATGTTCGGCGTGGCCAGCACCTTCGCCAGTCGGCCGTTGGGGCTGGCCAGGCGGGCGCCTAAACTCTTGCCGTTGATGAGGTGCAGCGCCTGCGTCATGCTCGCTTCCTCGTGACGCTCGCAGGCGCACGTCGATTCGCCGCGCGGCCGGCCGAACAGGTCGAGCATCTCCGCCGTCAGCATGCG
>JAGVLI010000829.1 GCA_020054355.1 Planctomycetales bacterium
GCCCAAGGACCGCTGCGGCACCTGGTGGTCGAGGAACGAGTAGGCGTGCAGCGCACGGGCGAACTGGTGCGCGTGCCGCTGTTCTTTCACGAAGGCGAGTGCCGCGACCCGCACGGCTTGCAGCTGTTCGCGGCCAGCGATCGGGAGCGCAAGCAGCCCATCGCCTATCAACCCGATGACATCCGCCGCGCCGAGGATGGCAGCGTCAGCCGGATGCACCTCTACTTCCCGATCGAGCTTCGTCCCTGGGAGCGACAGCAGTTCGTCCTGGCGTCGGGCGAAAACCCTGGCAAACAACTCGCGACGGTGCCTGTCAAGCAGGAGAACGGCCGGGTGACGCTGGCGGGCCAGGACTTGCAGGTGAGCTTCTGGGCGGATGGGAAGTACGCGGGCGGCATCGCGGACATCCAGACCGCGCTGGGCAAGGTAACGCTGCCCGACGGCTGGTTGGCGCCTTGTTTGACGCTTCAGCGACAAGCACCAGACCTGAAGATTACGCGAACCAGCGAATTGAGCTACGGAGAGCCGGACGCCATCGAAGTTCGCGATCTGCGTTTCGGCGCGGGTCCGCTGTTCGCCAAGCTGATTGTCCGCATCGGGCCGAAGGGGCTGCCGGATAACGCGGAATTCACTTACCTGATACCGCGCACGGGGCACCTGTTCGTTCAGACCGAGCGGCTTTTTCCGGACGACACCGACAGCGGCGCGGTAGTCGGTGCAGCTGCGAACTCCTTGCTCGCCGGGCGGCTGGTGCTGGGCGAGGGCGAGACGGCGGGCGAGCAGCGCGTCGTGCAAGTTCCGGCGGGCGTGCGGCGGTTGACGCGCTCGGTGCAGGGGCAGTACCACGCTGCTCTGGTGAATGGTAAATCGGGGATCAGCTTGCTGCCCATGCCGTATGTGCAGACCGGCACGACCGGCATCGAAGTGGGGCCGGACGGCGCAATCGCGATCCAGGGCAGCCGGGACTTTCAACGCACGGCGGGGGCCAGAAGCCAGGACTTGCGCTCGTTCTGGGGCCAGGTGCGCTTCGTCTTCTCGAAAGCGACTGGGGAAGAGGAGCTATGGGCCGCAAGTCGGCCCCACATGCAGCCGTTGACGGCGGTGGTCGATGAGCCAGGAGTGGCTACGGCAGACCTGCAGCAGCGCCTGAAAGAGCTGATGAAGCAGTTTCCGCGCTTGCATTCGCGCAGCTGGATGCAGGAGGTCGGCCGGCTCTACACGCTCGACGACCAGGCGGAGCTGAAGAAATTGCTTGCCGAAACCGGCAAGCATCCGGAAGAGCAGGTCGAATACTGGCTGAACAGCGCCAACCAGGCGCGCGCCGCGTTGACCCAGAATGGCTCGGTGCCGCTGAAGGAGAGCGAAAAGGGGCGCGGGTCCGGAGCGCTCGACCCGTGGAACCTGACTTACGCCGCCAGTCCGCTGTTTTCGCTGGCAGCGCTCGGCGAGCCGTCCGCCAAGCTGGATCGCATCTGCCTGGCCGTCGGGCAGGCCCAGCGTCAGTTCAACGGCAGGGTGGATGCACACGGCTTCCCGTATATCGATTGCTTCAATACCGCCTTCAATCACCAGCTGGGTTCCATGCTGGCGGGTATGCACGGGGCCCGCCAGGCGGACGACCGCGACTTGCTGCGGTTCTACCGCGATTGCGCGCGCTCCGCGCGCGTGCTCGACCTCGGTCGCCAGGGCTTCCGGGTCTATCCGTCATTCCCGGAAAGTCCCGGAGTCAGCGACCTGCATTTCCTGAATACTTGCGACTACTATCTGCGCGCCATCGAGCTGGCCTGCCACGAAGACCTCTGGCTGCACCCGGTAGCCTACGGCCGTTACTTCGACTGCATTGACGTGAATGCCGACCTGTGCCATCGCAGCCAGGGCGAGGCGGGTAAGCTGTCGAGCTGGTATCGGGCCAACTTTTTCCGATGCCAGGGCCACGACCAGAGCTGGGAAGCGTGGTCGCCCGGTCCCTATCTCGGTTTGCTCGGCCGCGCCAGCGACCGGGGCGCGGTCGGCCTGACGGAAGCCTGCTTCCATGCCCAGCATCAGGTGGGGAGTCCGCTGAACTGGGTCGAGATTACCACGATCTTCCACGCCGACCTGGCGCTGCGCGAGGGCTTGCGGCGCTATCGTCCGGAGTCCGCGCCCGCTTTGCCCACTGCCGTGGAGGTGGTCCAGCAAGACGGCCGAAACGTGGTCCGCTGGACTCCGCTGGCTGCGCCGGGCATCCAGGGTTATCGCATCTATCGCGCCGACCGCATGGGCGGCCCGTGGACGCTGCTCAATTCGCCTTACAGCCAGCCGCCTGGAGCGCTGATGCAGGGCCGGGAATTCACGGATACGTCCGGCAAGCCCGGTCAAGTGTACTTCGTCACGGCAGTGGATGAGCAGCGCTGCGAAAGCCGGTGGTTCCCCGAAGAACCGCTGCCGGAAAGCGGCGAAAGCGCGCCCAGATGATGCGCGGGAATCAGGTGGTTCAGTAGCACGGCACTTGCGGATCGATCTCGCGCGACCAGGCATCGATGCCGCCAGCCAGCGAGGCCACGTCCTCGAAGCCCTGCTGCGCCAGGAAGCCCGCTCCGTGCAAGCTGCGGATGCCGTGATGGCAATAGACCACCACCTGCGTGCCGGGCGGCGGCCGCAACTCCGCGAAGCGATTGGGCAGCTGCTGCAAGGGAATCAGCACGCTGCCGGGCAGCGCGGCAATGGAATGCTCTTCGGGTTGGCGCACATCGAGCAGCAAAACAGGTTCGCCCGACTTCAGTTTTTGAGCCAATTCTTGAACCGTGATCTGTGCGAGCATTGGTTGCGCTCATTTCCTGGATGAATCAGGGCAATTCCGCCGTCCACTTGCGCTGCAAGGCGAGGTGGGTGTCCGGCACTTGCGCGCCGAGCACCAGTGGGTTCACGTCGGTCAGCAACACGGCATCATTCGGTTCGAGCCGGATCAGGCAGCGGTCGGCTGCTTCCCGCTTCACTTGCGCCAAGCGGGCCGCGAACCAGATGCGTTGCGGGTTGTCCACCGGCAGATGCTGGAACAGCACGAGGTCTTGCAGGTCCAAGCGCAGCATCAGGCGGCCGGGTGGGCGGGTGAACCGGACCTGGTATTGTCGGGCGGCGTCGCGGCGCACTTCCAGATCGAAGACGAACACCTTGCCGTGATACTTGCCGATCACGGTTTGCCATTCGTCGTCGCGCAACGGGGCCAGGCGGGTCAAGATCTGTTCCAGCGAGTCCTTGGGCCAATCGGTGAGCAGCGCCGCCTGGCGGTGCAACTGTGGCAGTTGCTTGCGGTCGTCCGCCGGCAGGCTTTGCGGGTTGGCGAGCAGCAGCGCCTGGGCCGCGGTCAGTTCCTCCAGGGCCAGGCGGAAATCGCCGATTTGCAGCGCCTTGCGGCCGATGGTCAGGTGCTGCTCGGCGGTGCCGAGCGGCCTGGTGGCCGAGGAGCCTGGTCCCCGGCCCGGAACGATGGTGTCCCAGAACGCGGCGAACAGATCGGAAGAGCGTCG
>JAGVLI010000610.1 GCA_020054355.1 Planctomycetales bacterium
GAGCGTCTGGCCGGTTGCTGACGGTACGGCGAATCGCAAGAAGCCTTCCGGGTAGTCCTACAGAAGAACGATCGGCTCAACGAGGCCCCTGCGCTCGGCCGTTCAGCGGCTGGCCGCGCTGTGAGTCGCGGATGGACGGCTGGCTTTTTGAACCGGATAAAACAGCAAGATTGGGGCGCTGGTCGCGGCTGCGCCGCTCGTTCCGCCGCGGAGCGGCGGGCTACTATGTGCGGCTCCGCCGCGGAGCGGCGGGCTGCTATGTGCTATATCACTTCCACCGTCAACGGGGTGACGCGCTTGCCCAGCATGTCTTCCACGATCTTCTCGCGAATCTCCAGGAAGGCCGTGGCGGATTGCGGATCGAACTGCTTGCCATTCAATTTTTCGATCTCCGCGAAGGCGATCTCGGGGGCCATGCCCTGGCGATAGGGCCGGTTGGAGGTCATGGCGTCGAAGGCGTCGGCCACGGCGACGATGCGCGCCAGCGGGTGGATCGCCTCGCCGGCCAGGCCGTCCGGATAGCCCTTGCCGTCCCAGCGTTCGTGATGTGAGCGGACGATGGGAATGAGCGGCGCCAGGTCCGGCTCGGTCGCCAGAATGGTCGCGCCCTTGACCGTGTGGCTCTTCATGATCTCGAATTCCTGATCGGTCAGCCGGCCGGGCTTGCGCAGGATGGCGTCGTCGATGCCGATCTTGCCGATGTCGTGCAACGGAGTGCCGGTGCGGATCAGGTTGACGTCCTTGGCCGACAGTCCCAGCTTGTCCGACAGCAGCATCGAATAATTGGTGACGCGCATGGTATGGCCGCCGGTGTACGGATCGCGCAGCTCCACCGCCTGGGCCAGGATGGTGATCGAATTCAGGAACAATTCGCGCTGCTTCTTCATGAGCTGCGCGCACTCGATGCCCGCCGAGACGTGGGCGGCCAGGGCGTCGGCCAGGTGCAGGTCGTCCGGGCTGAATGCCTTCTGCCAGTGGTTGCGGTCCAGATGGAGGATGCCGAGCTTGCGCCTCGGCGTCCGCAGCAGCACGCACAGCACGGACCCCATCGCGCCGTCGGCGATGCTTTGCGCTGCTGCCAGCTCCGGGTCGGCTTGCAAGCTGCTGTAGAGGATCGATTCGCTGCCGTTGTACGCCTTTTGGGCCAGGTGCTTGCTGTAGTTGAAGCGGCCCGGCGCGGGAAAGCGCTTGCTGGTGGCCAGGGCGCGCAGCTTCAATTCGTTCTTCGGTCCCTCGGCCATGACGATGGCGCCGCGCTGGGCGTCGAGCACGCCGACGGCATCGTTGAGGATCGAATGCAGCAGTTCCTCTTCTTGCTCGATGTGGACCAGGTGATGGCCGGCGCGAAGCAGGGCCAGCAGCTGCTCGCCGGGCCGGGGCGAGCGGTTGCGGTCCAGGGCCACGCCCGCAACCGCGTCTTCCCAGGAAGAATGCGTCGAAGCTTCGACCTTCAGTCCCTCATCGGTCTGGTCGGCCGGTTCGACCTCGTGCTCCAGGGACTCGACGGCCAGGGCCACCTTGCCGAAGTGGATCACGTCGTTGTTCTTGAGCGGCTTGGGGCCGACGGCGGGGGCCAGCCGGACGCCGTTGACGAAGGTGCCGTTCGTGCTGTTCAGATCGATGAGCTGCCAGCCCTGGTCGGTGCTGCGCACTTCCGCATGCCGCCGGCTGACGGAATTGTCGTCCAGGACGATCTCGAAATTGGCCTGGCGGCCGGCACGGATCAGGGAATCCGATTCCCAGAGCTTGCCGGCAATGCAGTCGCTCAGTCCCCGAAGGCGGATGCGATGCTTCACGACGGCCTCCCGTTCCGGCACGGCTGCTCCGCGAGTGGGGTGATGCGGTCGGAGCCAGCTGAACCAAAACCCGTCCCATTCTAAGGGAAGGGAAGCACGCTACTCAAGTGTTCCCTGGGGAAGGCCGCGTGAAGTGTGAAGAAGAAGGCGTCGAAGATGGCCGGCTTTGTTTCGCGGTGCAGTCGTGATAGTCTGGGAAAAGTATGCGAATCGTTCCGGCACCTCTGTTCGCCGCGAGGTGAAGCTATGAGTCATCCGCTGCGCTGTCCCTATTGCAGCACCGGTATCAAAATGCAGGATTATGTTCTGGAGGCGCTGCTCTGGTGCATTCATTGCGGGAGGGAATTCCAGGCGAAGCGCGACCGGCGCGGGCCTGTCGCCTGGGTCACTTGGGCGGCTCGGCCATCGCCGCTGCAACCAATTCCGCAGAGTTTGGCTTCCGAGGTCACGGAAGAATCAGCTCGATTACTGGTTCCTCATCCCTGCCACCAGTGTCATGCACCGATTGCACAGGTGATCGGCAAGGCCCGCACCACCCTGGAATGCCCCGCGTGCAAGAATCGCACTTCCGTTTACGCCGTGACGTTTCGTTGCCGCGATTGCAGCATCTTGCTGGAAGCACCGACCGCGCAGGCGGGATACTCGCATCCGTGTCCGGGTTGCGGGAAGTCTCAGGCGGTGCCGGCCAGCATCGTCGAACGGAGCATTCCCCCTGCCGAGGATGCCGACGACTGGTTCGGCTTCTATTGCCCCAGCTGCTGGGACAACGTGGTGGTGAAGAAAGCCGATGTCGGCGAACGCGCGGTGTGTCCGCACTGCTGCGTCACGTTCGACGTGCCGCACTGCGGGCATCGGGCGCAAGAGCCGGAGGGCAAGCAGGAGCCGTTGCCGGAGGTCCACTGCCCGCGCTGCGAACTGCTGATCCCGATGGGCGCGGCGGTTTGCACCATGTGCGGACTCGATCTAAAGAAACCGCGATGATCGAGCGCTCGCCTTCGGCTCGCGGCTAAACTTGGATGTTCCCGCTGGCGGTCCCCGCTTCTTTTGGCAGCAGCACGTCGCCGGCGCTGCCCTTGCCCGTGAAGTTGTTCACCACCATCACCCGGCTCGATTTCTCATCGACCTCGATGGCCGACCGATAGTCCTTGGCTTCGGCGCGCGAGCGAATTGTGCTGTCCGCGATTCGCACCACCGAACTGCCGCGCACCCACACGCCGCGCCGCCGAGCGCCCAGGATATGGCAGCCCGTCAGGCTCACTTCCGCGCAGCCGTCGATTTCCACGCTGGCTTCGTCCGGGCCATCGGCTGGGCGGATGTGTTCCTGGATATTGCCGTTCAGGACCACGTTGTTGCAGCGGTGCAGCAGAATGCGGTCCGTCGAAGCACCCGCGTACTGCGGGTTGTGGTCGATGCTGTTGCTGCCGATGACGATGTGCTCGCTATGCTCGGCCCAGATGGAATGACTGAAGCCGTTGTAGAGCGAGTTGCCGGTGATGCTCACGCCCCGGCTGCGTTGCAGATGGATAGTCGTCTGCTGGCTGCCGATGAGGTTGCCGGTAATGGCGAACAGGCCGACGGCGCTGCTGCTGTCGCCCGCGCCGATGAAGCGGATGTTCGCCCCCTTCGGACTGCTCTTGGCCTGAATGTTGTTGCCGGTGATGACGCCTTCGCGCACCGTGCCGTTGGTGCAATCGAAGAGGATGTCGGCCGAGGTCTCGGCCTTCTCGTCGTGGTTGTACTCGATGTCGTTGCCGGTGATCTGGAAGTTGCGGATTTCGCAGCCGACGACCTTGATGCCGCCCTGCTTGCCGTAGCTGATATGGCAGCCGGTCAGGTTGATCTGGTGGAGGTTGAGCCGGTCGAGAAAGACGCCGACGCCGGAGTTCTCGTAGATATGGCAATTGGCGATCAGCACATTGCGGTCGTTGCCCAGCAGGTGGATGCCGTGCCGGCAGCGGCGGATCAGCACGCCGTGCAAGGTCGGCTGCATGGCGCCGTCGACGCGGATGCCGTCGGCTTCCGCATGTTTGCCGACGATTTCGATATTCCGCACCGTCGGCAGCCGTTCCTTCTGCCAGACCGCCTCGGCGATGTTCGCGGGCAGGGCGTTGCGGCGATGCGCGTTATCGAGTTCAAGGAGAAGCCGAACCGCACGCAGGCCGAGGAGTTCGTCGCGTCCGGGGCGTACTACTGGAACAGCGGCATCTTCGTGTGGAAGCC
>JAGVLI010000116.1 GCA_020054355.1 Planctomycetales bacterium
CTGCGCCTGCATCGAGCATCGCCTCTCGGGCGAGGCGAAATTCCCCGCCGCGATCCAGGATTGCAAGGCCGCCGTGCGCTGGCTGCGGGCCAACGCCGAGAAGCACCAGATCGACAAGGACCGCATCGGCGGCGTGGGCGCTTCGAGCGGCGGCCATCTCGCGAACCTGCTCGCGACTTCCAACGGCGTGGCCAAGTTCGAGGGCGACGGCGGGAACAAGGAACACTCCAGCACGGTACAGTCCAGCGTCAACTTCGCCGGCACCATGGACATGACCATGCCGCATTTCATCGAGCGGACGCGCAAGGACAAGAACGACCCGGCGGTGAAATTCCTCGGCGCGAACTACGACGAGAACCCGAAACTCTACACGGAAGCCTCGCCGATCACCTACATCGACAAGCGCACGCCGCCGATGCTGCACATCGACGGCGAGCAGGACAAGCCCGCCTTCCGCACCGAGAAGAGCCGAAAAATGCTGAAAGACCTCGGCATCAAGACCGACCTGATCGTCGTCAAGGACGGCCCGCACGCCTTCTGGCTGTTCGAGCCGTACTTCACGCCAGTGGTGGACGACGTGGCGAAGTGGTTCGGGGAGACGCTGAAGCGACCTTGAATCGTTGCGGTCTGGTATGATAAATCATCATACCGCGAGGTCAAACATGCCGACTGCCAGGATCGCCGTGACGGTGGACCGGGAGTTGCTGGCACGACTGGACCGGCTGGTGCGGGAACGCCGTTTCGCCAACCGCAGCCAGGCCGTGCAGGCAGCGATCCGGGACCAGCTGGAACGGCTGGACCAAAACCGACTGGCCCGCGAATGCGCCAAGCTGGATCGTGTCGCCGAGCAACAGCTGGCCGATGAAGGGCTGGGCGTGGATGCCGCACAATGGCCCGAATACTGAGAGGCGACGCCAACCTGAAGCCGGCGCGCGATCAGGAGCTGGCTAGTCAACGTTGCGCTATCCCCGCCGATCCAGTTCCGCAAACAGCTCCTTCAACGGCAGTGTAAACCCCGGCAGCACCGTGCCGCCCGTCAGCGTGTCGCCCATGCGCAGCATCGTCGAAGCCCCTTCGCCGAAGTTCAGATTCGCGACGGTGCGGTGGTCCGGATCGATTTCCCACAACACCTCCACGCCGGCCGCGAAATAATCCTGCCGCTTCACCGCACGCTCGCCGGAAGAGTTGGCTCGGCACAGCACTTCAACCGCCAAGTTCGGCACGATGCGCGGAATGGGCGACTCCGGCAAGCGGCCTCCAGGCAGTCGATCCCAGCACGTGAAGGCAATATCCGGCGTACGCACCAGGTCGGCCATCAATTCGAGCGCTGGGTTCGGGCCGGACAGCATCCCCAGGTTGCCGGGCTGGACCCAGCGCTTCAGCCGGTCGATCAGGTGCGCGGTCAACGCCGACTCGCGCAAGCCCGTGGCTTTCTCCACCACCACGCCGGCGACGAGTTCGCACGGCTTCCCTTCGCGCTGCTGGACGTCCAGCACATCCCGAGGCGTGGCCGTGCCGGGATAGGGCTGGAACAGGATGCGCTCCAGGGGCACGCCGCCGAGGCGCTGGAGCAAATCGGCCAGAGTTCTGATCCGGAAGAGTGTGACCGGCGCGGTGGACATGGACGGTTCCGCAATCGACCGACTTGAAGGAAGCACGCGCTTCCCGACAGATTCACGCTAGGCCACCCGGCAGGAAAACGCAAGCTTTCCCGCTCGGGAACCGGCCCGGGGTGACACGGGTCGTAGCGATTTCATCCGATCTTCTCGGCACGAAAGCGCCCGGGCGCGGAATTTCGCTGCCGGACGTAAGGCTTGTGCGTTATGCTGGATGGTTGAGTCACGCAGCCTGGCCCGCTGCTTCATTCGGCATGAGGAAGACCGGCGATGCTCCCCGACCAGCCGTCCGACGCAGCGGAGGGCCGGCCGCCCATGCAGACCGGCGGGCCAGGTTCCGAACAGCCATCCGAGGCCGAGCAGCGCAGCGAGACGTTGCTGCTGCCGTCCATCAGCCATCCCGGCGCGCCCTTGCTGCCTGCGGCGGACACCAAGCCGCGCGGCGAGGCGGAGACGACTGGGGAGAAAAAGCCCGGTTCTTTGCCCCGCGCCTCGAATTCCTCGGTTCCCTATCAGCCGATCCCGGCGGCCCATTCCGACCCGGCAGCGCCGGGAGCGATGCTCGGCCGCCGGCTGCCGATGCGCCCGCACACTTTGCAGGACTTACTCGACTCCTGGCTGGTTCATCCCGACGACTGGCGCAAGCTGTCGCCCCACCTCCGCGACCTGTTCAACCAGCTGAGCGATTCGCCCAACTTGCTGCCGACGCTGGCCGCCCAGGGCCTGCTCACGGACTACCAGGCCCAGCGCATCGCGGCCGGGGAATGGTTCGGCCTGGTGCTGGGCAACTACCGCATCCTCGATCACCTCGGCGCCGGCGGCATGGGCGTCGTCTACAAGGCGGAACACCTCAAGCTGCGCCGGGTGTGCGCCCTGAAGACTTTGCTGCTCGGCCGCCATCAGGACCCGACGACCCTGCTCCGCTTCTTCGCCGAAGCGCGAGCCATCGCCCAGCTGAACCATCCGAACATCGTCAGCGCCACGGATGCCGGGGAATGCGCCAGCCCCGACCCGGCCGGTCCCGTGCTGCACTACTTCGTGATGGATTACGTGGAAGGCCAGAACCTGGAAGACCTGGTCATCCAGCGGGGACCGCTGCCGCCCATGCAAGCCTGCGACCTGGCCCACCAGCTGGCCAGCGCCCTGACGGCAGCGCACCAGCAGTGGCTGGTGCATCGGGACATCAAGCCGTCGAACGTGCTGCTGACGGCGGACGGCCAGGCCAAGCTGGTCGATTTCGGCCTGGCGGTGGGCATGGCAAGCCGGCTGACCCAGCCGGGCTTGCTGCTGGGCAGCATCGACTACATGGCCCCGGAACAGGCGAAGGACGCCAGCCAGGTGGATATCCGCACGGACATTTTCGGACTGGGCGGCACGCTCTTCTGGTGCTTGACCGGGCAACGGCCCTTTCCCACTTGCGACGGTCTGCAATCGCTGCTGCTGCGGGTCCACCAGTCGGCCCCGTCGGCGCGCGCCCGCCGTCCGGAGTTGCCCCACGACCTGGATGCCGTGGTCATGCGGATGCTGGCCACGCATCCGGAACAGCGCTACGCCACGCCCCAGGAAG
>JAGVLI010000039.1 GCA_020054355.1 Planctomycetales bacterium
GGCCCAGCGGGCGCGCGGCGAATCCGCCACGGCCGGCGAGCAATTCCTGAAAGTGTTCGGCAAGCCGGAACGGCTGCTGTCCTGCGAATGCGAGCGCTCCGACGACACCACCTTGAATCAAGCCTTCCAGCTGCTGACGGGAGAGCTGCTCAACCAGCTGCTGGCCGAACCAGACAACCGCCTCGGTCAACTCCTGAAAACCGACAAATCCAACCGCGCCATCATCGACGAGCTGTACCTGTCCGCCCTGAGCCGGCCGCCGAGCGAGCGCGAACTAGCGGCATCGCTGGCGGTGGTCGAGAAGTCCAAGGACCGCCGTGCCGGCCTGGAAGACATCCTCTGGAGCCTGGTCAACGCCAAGGAATTCCTGCTGCGGCGTTGATGGTACAATGCAGGGAGTGAGGAAGGCTTCCTGGAGGAGAGTTGACGATGCAGATTCCAGTGCTCATCACGGCCCATCCGGAAAATGGCTTCTCCGCGCGGGCAGGCGCGCCATTTGGCTTTACCGTCGAAGGTAAAACACGCGAGGAAACTCTGCGCAAGGTACGGGAAATGATCGAACAAACGGTTAGCTCAACGGGTTCCGAACTCGTTCATGTGGACGTGCCCAGTTCGGATCATCCCTGGTTGCGCATAGCAGGCAGCCTGGACCCGAACGACCCGGAAGTTCAGGAATGGCAACGAATCATCGAGGAGAATCGCCGCAAAGCCGATGAGGATCCGAACTATCCATGAGCTTGTATGTCCTCGATACGGACGCCTTGACCTTGGTGCAGTACAAGCATCCGGTTCTGGAACCACGGGTGATGGCCCATCCGCCCGCGGAGTTGGCGATCACGGTCGTGACGGTTGAGGAACAATTGACAGGCTGGTACACCAAGCTGCGCCAGGCCAGAACTCCGGACCAGCAATCGCGAGCCTACCAGGACTTGGCCGATGCCGTCAGCAGGCTCTCGGGAGTAAACATCCTCGGTTTTCCAGTTGCAGCCCTCAACCGTGTCAAGTCGTTGCTCGCGGCCAAGCTGAATGTCGGCAAGAAAGACTTGGCCATCGCCGCCATCGCCCTGGAACACGGCGGCATCCTGGTCAGCCGCAATCTGCGGGACTTCCAGCGCGTGCCGGGATTGATGGTGGAAGATTGGTCGGTGTGACGACGAGCGCTGGCAAGGCAGCGAGGAACACTGGCTTCCAGAAGAGGATCGCGTCATGAAAATCCCGGTTTCGGTGGAACAGGTCAAGGGCAACGGCTACTTTGCCAAAGCGCTCGGGCTGACCACCCAAGCGCCGACGCGGGAAGAAGCCCTGAGCCAGCTGAAACAGCTGATGGAAGCCGCTCCCGCCGAACACGGCGAAACCGTATGGCTGGAAGTGGAAGATGCGCAGGGCCTCTGTTTCGGCCTGCTGCAACGTCGTCTCCAGGAAGTGCAAGCCGAGGTCGATGCGCTGCGCGCGGCACAGCCGAATCCCTGGCTGCGCATGGCCGGGATTTTCAAGGACGATCCCTATTTCGATGAGTGGCAGCAGGCGATTGAAGACTATCGTCGGCAAATCGACGAGGATCCCAACATCCCATGAGCTTGTATGTCCTCGACACGGATGTTCTGTCGTTATTGCAAAACGGCAATCCTACGATCGACAGCAGAGTTCGCGCTTGTCAGCAGGCAAAGGATACCCTGGCAACCACGGTGATTAGCGTTGAAGAGCAATTGACGGGTTGGTATGCCAGGCTGCGCGATCCTCGCTGCGTTAACAGTCCCAAACGGCTGGCTGACCTCTATCAGCGGTTGGCGAGCACTGTCAAGGCTTTGGCGGAAGCCGAAGTGTTGTCCTTCACGGAAGCAGCGATCGAGCGTTACGGACAGCTGGCCGGACTGAAGTTGAACGTCAGGAAAAACGATCTCCGCATCGCCGCCATCGCGTTGGAACACGGCGGCATCCTGGTCAGCCGCAACCTGCGGGACTTCCAGCGCGTGCCGGGATTGATCGTGGAAGACTGGTCGGTTTACTGACAAGGTCCGCGGCTGCGGCGCGGCAGGCATAATGCGGGAAGAAGCGGCGGCTTTCTGGAGGAGTCTCATGGAAATCACCGTGTTGGTCGGCCGGTCCAAGGCAACGGTTTTCGCGCCGGGGCGCTGGGCCTCAGCGCCGAAGGCCATACCCGAGATCAGGCATTGAACAATCTGAAGGAAGCTCTGCTTCAGCGCACCGCGGCCGGGGCTGAGATCGTCAACGTGAGCGTAGCCGCTCGGCCTCCCTGGGCGGAATTCGCGGGGGACCTGCGCGATGACCCGATGTTCGACGATTGGGTCCAGGCGATGGCGGACTACCGCCGGGAGAAAGACCGAGAACTCGAGGACCGATGAGTCTTTACATCCTGGATACTGACGTCCTGACGTTGTATCGTCGCGGTCACGCACTGCTGGTCCCCCGCGTCGATTCACGCACTGCCACGGAGACAGCGATTCCGGTCGTCACCGTCGAGGAACAGCTGTCCGGGTGGTACACCCTGATTCGACAAGCCAAGGTTCCCAAGGATACGGCCCACGCATACCTCCGGTTGGCAAGTACGGTTCGCTTTCTCGGCCGGTGGCAAATCTTGTCGCTGACCGAACCGGCAATCGCCTGCTTCGAGAGCCTGAAGGCTCTCAAGCTGAATGTCGGCGGCTCGGATCTCCGCATCGCCGCCATCGCGCCGGAGCACGGCGGCATCCTGGTCAGCCGTAACCTGCGGGACTTCCAGCGGGTGCCGGGGTTGATCGTGGAAGACTGGTCGGCTTGAGGTGTGTGATATCTTCTCTCTGCGAAAGCGTGCCTGCCATGAACCTTTCCCGCCGCTCGCTGCTGCAAATCGGTGGTCTCGGTCTGCTCAGCCTGCCCGGCCTGCTCCGTGCCGAGGAGCAGGGCGGCCAGCGCAAGGTCCGCGCCAAGTCCGTGATCTTCCTGCATCAGTTCGGCGGGCCGACGCACCTCGACACCTTCGACATGAAGCCGGGCGCGCCCGACAACATTCGCGGGCAGTACCAGGCGATTCAGAGCAAGGCGGCCGGCATCCAGGTCTGCGAGAAGCTGCCGCGCCTGGCGCAGGTCATGGACAAGGTGTCGCTGATCCGCAGCGCCAACCATACGATGAAGAACCACAACGGGGCAGCCTACTACAGCCTGACCGGCCGGGTCCCACCCATCGATGACATCCGCTTGCGCGACACCCTGGAGCTGTTCCCCGCTTATGGCTCCATCGTCGATAAGCTGGCACCGGCCAAGGGCGGCTTGCCCACTTTCGTTGCTTATCCCCATGTTTTGCGCGACGGTTCGGTCACGCCGGGCCAGCATGCCAGCTTCCTGGGCAAGCAGCACAGTCCCTTGCTGTTCACGCAGGACCCCAACGCCGCCGACTTCCGCTTGCCCGAACTGAGCCTGCCGGAAAACCTGACGCTCGACCGCCTCGACAATCGCCGTCAGGTGCTGAAGCTCATCGACCAGCAAACCGAGTTGATGGAGATTTCGCCGACGGCGCAGGGCATCGACAAGTTCGTGGATAAAGCACTGGGCATGCTGACTTCGTCGAAGGTCAAGGAAGCCTTCGACCTGTCGAAGGAGCCGAAAAAACTGCGCGACCAGTATGGCCGGACCACCTATGGCCAGGGCTGCTTGCTGGCCCGGCGGCTGGTGGAAGCGGGCGTGCGCTTCGTCAACGTCTACTTCGCCAACAATATCGGCGGGCGGACTAACAGCGGCGGCTGGGACACCCATAATTTCGACGGCTCGGCGATGTATCCCATCCTCAACGAGTACCTGCTGCCGATCACCGACCAGACCTTGCCGACGCTGCTCGAAGACCTCGAAAGCCGGGGCCTGCTCGATTCGACGCTGATCGTCTGGATGGGCGAGTTTGGCCGGACGCCGCGCATCAACGACCGCGGCGGGCGCGACCACTGGCCGCAGTGCTACACGGTGCTGATGGCCGGCGGCGGCATCAAGCGCGGGCACGTCCACGGCGCTTCGGATCGCAGCGGAGCGTATCCCGCCGCCGACCCGGTGAAGCCGGACGATCTGGCGGCGACCATGTTCCATCTGCTGGGCATCAACCCGCACACCGAGATTTACGACGCGCTCAACCGGCCGTTTCCGATCGCGGACGGGCAGCCGATCGCGGGCGTGCTGGCCTGACGCCACCGCTTGCGGCTTAGCACGCCGACAACTCATTTCGCGCCCGGTTCGCGCCGTTCGGGATTCCAGAGGCGAACCGCTATATCCCCCGGCGCCTCGCCACCATTGTCGTTCTGGTCCGGACCGACTGCGTAAACCATCAGTCCTACATCGGACTTTTTCAGGCGAAGCGGCTGCCCGTCGCAGGGATCGAGCGGTTTGGCAGGCAAGTAAGTGGGCACCAACTGGTCCCAGGTTTCCGGCCACTGCTGCTGAGCCAGGCGATAGCGTTCGAGCGCCAGCGCGGCGGCCGTGCAACGCAGTCGAGCGTGATTGCTCAGAGACTTCTCAATCTGGCTCGCCAGATTGGGTGGTACGGACATGGCCTTGAACTTGGCAAACTGTGCTTCCGGCGGCAGCTTGGCGATGGCGACGAGTTCGGTCAACAGGCGAAGGTGGCGTGCTTCTCCCACCTTGTACTGTCCCTTGCGCAGCAGTCGTTCCACCGGCGCGAGCGGCGTGCCCTGCGCGAACAATGCCCAGTCGTCGGGCGATGCCGTTAGCCAGTGCAGTTCGATCGTCCTCCCCATCTCGACTTGCGCCCAGCGTTGCTGATGCCGGGCGCGCTCGCCGCGCAGCACGTACCACAGCAAGGGTTCGCGGTCTTCCTGTTGCAGCAAGAGTTGCGTGCCGGCGAGTGATTCCTCGGTGCAGTCGCCACACCGAGCCAGTACGCGCTGAATTGTTGAGCAGGCCAGGCCGGCGCAGCGCGAGCGCAGCGCCTGGCGGCCGAGATCGGGATCGTCGCCGAC
>JAGVLI010001057.1 GCA_020054355.1 Planctomycetales bacterium
GGCGATGAAGGGCAGCGCTCCTTCGTGTTCCGGCGCCAGCGTCACCAAGCGGATGCGCCCGCCGGCCGCCTCCTGCAAGCGCTGGAATTCATCCCAATCTGGCGGGCGGACGTGTTGCCGCGAATGGGCGCCGCGCGGCCCATCCTCCGGCGAAATGTACGGCCCTTCCAGGTGAATGGCCGGCACAGCCCGAGCGATGGCCGGGTCGCTCTCGCAAGCCTGGCGGATGGTCGCCATGCCGTGGGCCAGGGCCTCGAAGCCGTTCGTGACCAGGGTCGGGCACAAGCCGCCGACGCCGTGCCGGCGGCAGGTATCGACGACATGCCGCACGGTTGCCACGGTCAGCTTCTCGGAGTTGAAGCTGTGCCCGTCGCAGCCGTTGATTTGCAGGTCGAACAACGCCGGGGCTACCCAGCCGGCCGTACAGTCCGGGGCCGCGGCCCCAGCGGGCAGAATCGAGGCAATGCGCCCGTTGGTGCAGACGATGTCAACTCGTTCCCCGGTGGCATAGTGGCGGGCACGAAGCAGCATGACGGCCATTCTCCCGGCGAAGTCCTCGATGACCAAAAGCAAAACGGCAAGGGAAAGGTCCCCTTGCCGTTGTATGAATCGACTGCCTGACCGCCCGCCTCACGGGGCCGGGTTCGCAAAGTACATGATGTGTGCATTGGCGGCGAACTGCGGGTTCACGAACGCCGACGAATCCAGGGTGACGTCTGCCTTGTCACCGCCGGCCAGCATCCCGCGCGCTGCCAGGCCCATGCCCTTGCGGACCATTTCCTTGGCGGCCTGGGCAGTGGCGGGCGGGGCCTTGCTCAGCGACCGTTTCGACATGCCCCGCGCGCTGAAGCCGAGTTCCGTGGGCGGCGGCGGCTTGATCTCCGAGCTGCGGAAGACGGCCACGTCGATGAAGCCCGGCCGCTTGAAGCTCGCCCAGGCGGACTTCGATTCCTCGTCGCTCAGTACGCGGAATATTTCCACCTCGGTGCCGCCGCCGGTCTTGTCGAGGTAGAAACCCCGGAGAATGTTCTTGCCGTTGGGTTCGAGCATCCAGCGGGTGCATTGCTCGTCGGCGGCTTCCTCCTTGTTGATCGTGCTCTGCCCATTGACCTTGATGACGACGCCGATCTTCTCGGCGGTCAGGTTGGTCAGCTGGAACACCACGGACTGCCCTTCGGAGAGCCGGTCCATGCGGTACTCGCCGGGGCTGGCGGAGTCCTTGGTGATCGCCTGGGCCGTGCCGTTGACCAGCACTTCCAGCTTGACCAGGTCGAAGGAATCGCGGGGATTGTCGACATTGGGAGTGTTGGTCGTGGTGCTGGTCGAGCTGTCATTGGCTTGGGCGCTCTCGTTCGCCCAATTGGTCAGCGCGTCGGCGGCGCTGTCGCCGAGGTCACGGGCGCGCAAGGCGCGTTTGGCCAGGGCGAAGCTCTGGCCGCTGTCGGCCAGGATGCTGCGATCGGTCTTGATGCCGCTGAACGACATCAGGTCCTGCAGCTTGCCGGACTTCTTGTCGCAGACCACCAGCTTGAGAGACGTTTCCTTCATGTCCGAACTGAGATCGACGACGCCCGAAATAAAGGCGTCGGCCGTGACCTTCTGATTGCCCCAGGCGAGCGGATAATTCAGCTTGAACAGCTGGTCGCGGCCTTCAGGGGTCAGGTAGGTGGCCTTGGGGGCCTGGGCGGCGGCCACCGAGGTGGCGTCGCGAATGATGCCCAGCGGGTTCTCGGCATCGTTGGCCAGGATCAGGGCGTTTTCCAGCCGCGTGGCCATGTTGTGATTCAGCGAGCCGGCGTTGAAGGTCAATTCGCTCTTGCCCTTCTTGACCGTGAACTTCAGCACGCCGACGTTGTGATAGCCCTTCTTTTTCAATTCCTGAAGCAGTTCCGGGCCTTTCTTGACCAGTTCCTTGTCGATGTTGTCGGCCCGGACGATGGCGGGGGTGCCAGCCAGCACGGCCGCGGTCAGCAGGGCCAGGCCGCGCTGCCGGACCTGGCTTATCATTTTTCTCGCGAGCGAAGACATATTCGACTCCTCGGGGGATCGGGGACTCGGGGAAATTCCCGTTGATAATCGCGTTACGGCGCCAGCGGCGTGTGGTAGTTGATATGGGCGTGGCCGGCCATTTGCGGGCTGTTGAACTGCACGGGCTTCAGGTTGGCTTCCTCGAGGTTGCCGCTGCCGGCAATCAGCCCTCGGCCTCGCTTGGTCGCGCCCATCGTGTTGCGCAGCTGCTCCTTGGCCGCCGCGAGTGTGGTTGGCGGTGGAACCTTGGCCAGCGACCGCTTCGACATGCCGCGAATGCTGAACTGATTTTCCTCTCCGGCGGCACCGCTCTCAGTGTAGACCGCGACGTCAATGAAGCCCGGCCGCTTGTGGTTGGCCCAGGCCGAACGGGACTCCTCGTCGCTGAGCACCTTGAAGACATCTACTTTCTTGGCGAATTCGTCATAGAAGCCGCGTAGCGTGGCGCTGGCGCCGGTTTCCAGGATCCACAGGGCGCAGCGATCATCTTCATCTTCCTGGCCGCCAAAGGCACTCTTGCCGTTGATCTTGAGCAGGACTCCCAGCCGTTGTCCGGAAATATTGTTCAGCACGAACTCGACTTTTTGCCCTTCCTTCGGGTCGGGCGACATCTTGAACTCGCCGCCGCTGGCCGAGTCGGGAGTGATGGACTGGGCCTGGCCGTCGTATTTGACCTCCAGCTTCAGATAGGTGTCAAAAATGCTGCTGCCCGGCGTTGGCGTCGGGGTCGGCGACACGGGATCCAGGGAAGCGCTGTTGGCCACAGCCTCTTCATCGAAGCCGTCGCGCTTGGTCATGCTGCGCTTGGAGAGCACGAAGCTCTGGCCGCTGTCCGCCAGGATGCTGCGGTCGGTGCCGACCTTGAAGTTGGCACTCTTCAGGTCTTCGAGCTTCGCGGACTTGCGGTCGAAAACCACGAACTGGACCGTCGTTTCCTTCATGTCCGGGCTGAGCACGACGATACCCGACAGGAAAGCGTCGGCGGTCACTTTCTGATTGCCCCAGGCCAGCGGATAACTCACCTTGAACAGAGCAGTTCGGCCTTCCGGGGTGAGGTGCGTGTGCTTCGGATCGGCGACGGCCGCCGCCGTGGTGGCGTCGCGGATGATGCCGATCGGTTTCTCCGGATCGACGGCGAGGATCAGGGCGTTTTCCAGCCGGGTGGCGAGGTTGTGATTGATCGCGCCGCTGTTGAAGCTCAGGTCGCTCTTGCCCTTCTTGACCATGAACTTCAGCACGCCGATGTTCTTATAGCCTTGCTTTTGCAGGTGCGCCAGGATTTCCGGCGCCTTCTTGACCAGTTCCTTGTCGAGATTATCAGCGCGGGCGAAGGAGGGGCCCAGCGCCAGCACGGCGGCGGTCAGCAGCAGTCCCCAGGCGCGTCCCTTCAGCTCTGTTCGCGTGACAAGCTTCATGTCGATCTCCTAGGACGAGCAGTATCGTGAAAGTCGGAAATACCATCGGGGTAAAGCGGACGCCCTGGTCCAAACCCGCCATATCATTCCACTAAACGGATTTCCGCCAGTAAGCGGACAGAAAATCGCCAGATAATTTCAAAGGACCATCTCTGCCGTATGTTCAATCGCAGCAGTTATTTGCGGCCAGGGTCTCCGCCGCGACCGTTGCGGTTCAGCGCCGTCGCGCCAGCACTTTGTCCCTTTCCAGCAACGGCAAGAAGCGCGTCGGATCCTGGTGGGGAAACACGTCGCCCTTGATGAACTCGAACAGTTCGTTCGGGATCAGGCCGGCATCGCTGTTCTTGTCCGCCTTGCTGAACTGCTCTCCCAAAGCCCGCACCACGGCCAATGAGAACAGGCCGTAGACTTGACCGGCCGCCGTCGGCTTGCCTTGTTCGTCTTCCTTGGCGGTTTCCCCTGGCTGACTGGCTGCCAGGATGATTGGACCCACCCCATCGTGGGTCAGGCCGCGGACGGGATTCGTGACGATGGTACCCGAACGGCAAGCATCCAACAAAATAATCTTGCGGCAAGGAATCCGGGTCATTGCCCGGTACAGGTCCGGCGTGGTCAAGCCGGTGGACAGCGGGCGGGCCAAGTCGAAATTGGAGCAGATATAGACGAAACCGCCGCGCGGCAGCGATTCGATGGACTTGATCTTACGTTCGCGCAGCACCTCGCCGAGTTCGTCGTGGTCGGTGCCGTGCCCGCCAAGCATCAGGACCAGTACATCGTCCGGCTTGACCTGGGAAGCCAGCTTCTCGCAGCGCTCGAGCAGGGCCGTCCGGGTCACCTCGCCGTCGAGCAGCATCTGGATGTCCACGTCCTTGTACAGCGTTCCCTTCTGCTGTTCCCACACGCGCTTGAGCGGCCCCATGTCGCGGTTGGCGTTGAGGTCGCCGAACTTGATCTTCTTGTAATCGCCGACCCCCGCGAAGATGCCATACAAGCTCGGCGGTGTTGCCGGCCGACTGTTTTTGATAGCAATGGGCGGATTCACCTCGCCTCGGCTGCCGCCCTTGCTGTAGCACTGCACGGTCAGCAGGTTGGCTCCGGCGCGCAGCTTGTCCGCCGGGATCACCACCTTCTGCTGGAACGGGCCGCCGTTGGCCTTCCAGGTTTGCATCATCCAGTCGTTGACCCAGAGAATCACTTCGTCTGCTTGTTGCGAAGCCTCCGGGCCGTGCGGCGTCACCGTGATGTTCAGCGCGATCGGCTCGTCCTTGACCTCCCGCGCCGAGACCTGCACCTTCACGTCCGGCGGTTCGATCTTCACCAGGGCGACCTTTTCCGGGTCGTTGATCGTGCCGTCGAGGGCGTCGGCGATCTTGCGCGGCTGGTGAAAGCGGTTGCGGAACTGCTCGGCGCGGTAGAACGTCGGCTTTTCGTCGATGTCCTTGCCGTTCACCTGCCAACCGATGGCGAAGTCGCCATTGGTCGAGGTGTCGTAGTAGTAGTCGCGGTGCCGCCAGATGACCCATTCCCGGTCGCGGGTCGGATAGAAGCGCCAGACCGGTCGTTGCCGCACGGTGGTCAGCAGGTCCACGGGTTGGGCCGCGCCGGCACGCTTCAGGCGGAAGTAAAGCTCGCGACCGGGCACCGGTTGCTGCAAGCGCTCTAGCCACTTGGCAGCGCCGCCCTCGATCGGCTTGGCATTGAAAGCCAACATGACGACTTCGTCGCCTTTGGTCAGACCGGCTTCCCAGCCAGGGCTGCCGGCTTCGGTGGCCTTGACCAGCAGCTTGCCGCCCTGGATTTCAAAGGAAGTCCCCAGTTCCGCTTCGTTGGGCCAGTCGGCCAGGCTCCAGCAGGCGATCGTTTGGTCCTTGGAAGCCGACACCAGCAGCTTGTGATCGACTGACGGGGCTACCGACATCACCGCGCCGGTATGCCCGGTAAACAGGCGGACGCGCCTGGCGCCCTGAGCGGTCAACTCATAGACGCTGACTCCCCAATAGTGGCCGACCGCCAGCCGCACCGGCTTCCCGGCCGCCTTCGGATTGAGAAAGGTGTAGCAGCGCGGCATGCCATCGCGAGCGCCGTCCAGCGGCAGCGCGTGCTGCTTCTTGTCCGGGCCGATGGCGTACCAAAGATAGGCGTCCTTGCGGTCGAACTGCACTTGCCAGCCGCCCAGACTGTCCACGGCATCGACCGGCTGGAAGCCGGCGGGGCTGGCCCAGGTCCGTTTCGCCAGGTTGAAAGCCTGCCAGCCGCCGGCGCCGCGCTCGTTCGGATGACGGGCATCGGCCGCTTTCTGGTTCCGGAAGCCCAGCTGACCGTCCTTCGAGAGAGCCACGCTCCACAAGCAGCTGCCCGGCGAACGCATCGACGGGCCAACCGGAGCGCCGAGCTTGACGCCGTCCACCTGATGCACCTTCATCTCGTGATCGGGGTCGTCGGCCACCGCGAGGTAGCGGCCGCTGGGATGAAAGGCAATCGCTTCGGCGTACTCGGACGTGCGGATGCTGGGTCCAGCCACCGGATTGGCCTGCTTCAGATCGTAGATTTGCAAGGTGCCGTCGAGGTCCTTGCTGAACGTCGCCTTCTGGTCCCTGGCCCGGATGCCGACGGCCAGCCGTTCACTGCGGGCGTCGAAGGCCAGGCTGTTGGGATAGTGGCCTTCCGGCAACGCCAGCTGCCGGCTCGTCTTCGCGTCCAGCGCGAACAATTCGACGAAGCTGTCCTCGCCCGCCGCCGCCAGCCATTTGCGATCGGGGCTGAGCGCTGCGGCGGAAACGTTCGGCGCTTTCAGCTTGCCGAGGGAAGTCGAACCGGCCTTGCCAGTGTCCCAGCGCAGGACAGAGCCATCCTTCGCCACGGAAACCAGCTGAGTGCCGTTGGTGAACTCGACCAGCCGGACGCGATTGCTCTTGCCCGCTTCAACGGGATGCTGGCCGAGTTTCTTGAAGGTGCCGTTCAGCTTGCCGTTGAGTTCCCACAGCCAGACGCTGCCATCGGCCGTGCCGGCGGCGATCTGCTTGCCGGAGGGCGCGTAGGCCAGCGACCAGATGGTTTGATCGTTGCCTTTGACGTCGATCAAGGCGTGTTCCACGTCGCCGGTCAGGCGATTCAGCACGGCGATGGAGCCGGTGCGCACTCCCAGGCCGGCGACGGCCACCGATTTGCCGCCATCGGGCGACAGGGCCAGCGCGTAAA
>JAGVLI010001106.1 GCA_020054355.1 Planctomycetales bacterium
GGCTGCGCTGGACGGCAGTAAACGTTCTGGAAGAGCTTTCCAGCAACAGACTGGCCAGCATCGAACGATAGGGGTTGTTCACCCGCAGCTGTTTGAAGCGATCCTCCCAGGCGGCCACGGCGGCGGGCTGCTCCTGGACGGGCAGCTTGGCCAGTTCGACCAGTTCCGTACACAGGGACAGGCAGCAGGCTTGGTTGCGCTTCAGCAGGCCCGGATGAGCGCGGAGCAACAGGTCGACCCACGGTCCGTCGCGCGTTCCGGTCAGTTTGCCCAGCGACACGTCGCCGTCGATCAGGAAGCGGATGGCCTGCTGGCTGCCGGCCCGTTCGCCGCGCAGGGCGTGCAGCAAGGCGGGCTGCATGGAACTTTCTTCCAGTTGCAGCAGCTCCTGCGTGGCCCGCAGGCTGTCTGCTCCGGCTTCGCCGTTGGCCAGCGTGCGTTCCAGGGCCGCCAGCGACTGGCCCAAACACGAGCAACGGACCAGCAGCGCAATCAGAAACAACTCGTCGTTCATCGAGCGGCCGACGTTCACGCAACCCCGGCAGGAATCCAGGGCGCGATCGAGGCTGCCTGCCTGGGCCAGGCGGGCGGCGTCCAGGCGCAGCAAGGTGGCAATCGTGCGGCTATCCTGAATCGAGTCCATGCGCGTCGAAAAGAAATCCGGCGACAGCAAGATCGGATGACGGCCCTGGGGCAACTCGCTCAGCCGGCGGGCCGCGACCACGGCGGGGGCGACCCGGTCGAGTTCCTGACCGAGTTCGGCGGCGAAATCGTCCTCCAGCAGCACGTTCGCTGGCACCTGGGCAAGCACCTGGTCCAGAGTTGGGGATTCTGGAGCGGAGGCACCCGCCGGGGCTGGCGGCACGGGCGGCCAGCTTCCCCCCAGGAGCTTGCGGGCGGCCAGCAGCTGATCGGCGGAGTTCTGCCCGGCCGGCAGCTTCACCCGTGCTGCTTGCAGTTCGTCCCAGTGCCAGCCAGGATCGAGCCGCTCGGTTTCGGCGACGGCTTCCTGCAACTGCTGGTCGGCCCAGTGGGCTTCGAGGAAGTAAAGTCCGACCAGCCCCAAGAAGAAGACGAGCAGCAGTCCGGCCAGCCGTTTCAGCCATTGCCGCGACCGCGACACTTGCGGCGGCGCGGGCGGCACTTCACCGATGTAGGTGGCGTCCATCGAATGATCCCGAAACGAGGAAGAAATGAAGAGAATAACGGATTACGGGATTATTCGCCGGAAGTTCGCATTCATTTAAGGCAAATCGGGTTGCGGAACTGGCTCGGGCGGCAACGGCGGCTGCCGGCGCTGATCGACGTCCCAGAGCTGAAAACCGAGATCGTAGCCCGTATCGTCAGCCAGGCCTTGGCGTGGGATGACGCCACCGTTATCTTCGCCATCCGGCCCGCAGGAATAAACCACCACGCCGTCGCGCACTCGGCGATAGCGCAGCGGCTCAAAATCGAAGGGATCGACCGGCACCGAGGAGAGATAGCAGGGGCAGAGGACATCGAGCGAGTCCGGCCAGCGACCGCGATCCAGCCGGTAACGTTCGACGGCCAGAGCGGCAATCGTGGTCCGCAGTCGGGCTTGTGCGCGCTGACACATGAATGGCACCTGTGGCAACCCAGTCATCAGCAGCACGGCGGCCAGGTTCTTTTCCTGCGGGAGTTGGTTTTGCCATTCCTGCATGGCCGCTGGTTGCTGTTGCTCCGGCAGCTTGGCGATTTCCACGAAGCGGTTTTGCAGGCGCAGAATCAGGGCGCGTTGCCGTTTCCGCACGAACGGGACGTGCCAGCTTAGCTTGGCCAACGATGATGGCTTATCCGATTCAAGCGAACCGAACTCCGCTGCGCTGAAATCTGAAATCTTGCCGGCTTCCAGCGACTGGAACAGGTGATGGCAGCCAGCTCGGTCAGCCCGTGCACCGAGCAGCTGCAAGTCGTGACTGGCTTCATCGAGCAACAGGCGTTGCAGTCGCTCCAGGTCGTGTGCCTCCGCTTCCCCTTTGCCAAGAACTCGCTCCAGGTTCCAGGCGACGATGCCCTGGCCGGAAATCCGCACGAGTATTGAAACGAACGATGGCTCGTCGCCAATCGCCCGAAAAGTGTTCAGCTGGGCAAGCAGGGAATGCAGCGCTGCCCGGAAATCTCCTTGCTGTGCCTGAAGCTTGATGTCCCACGTCAAGAGGTCGGCAGGTTCGCGTGCGTTGATGGCTTGCAGCGCGGTGGAATAATAATCGGGCTCCCATTCCACTGCATACCGACCGCGTGGGTAGTTGGCCAGTTTCCGCGCTTCCACCAAGGCAGGTTCCGCACGCTCCAGTCCTGCATGCAGAAAGTCAATCATCTCCGGCGTGTATTGATGCTGGGGGAGAACACGGTTGATCTGGAACTGCATTTCGTGCGAGGAATCGAGTTGGTCTTCGCCGGCGGCGTACCAGAGTTCCGGAATCAACGCCTTGACTGCCAGCACCATCCAGGCCGCATTCTCCTGGGCAGGCACCACGGCACGCTGGGCTTCGAGTTCTTCCAGTCGCCAGCCGGGATCGAGTTGGTCCGCTTCGGCCAGGGCCTGGCGCAGTTGCCAGTCCGCGTGGTAGTCGATGCCCAGGTAAGTGCTGAGCATTGCCAGCAAACCGAGCGCGCCGGCGAAAACGCAACGGCGGCCCCACGGGGTCTTCGGTGGTGGAGGCGGAACCTCACCGACGTACCGCATTTCGGTCATGGTCGCTGTTCTTGCTCAGGGACTGATGGGCGTCGGGGCAAGGTTGCCCGACCAGAGCAAGTATAACAGCACCCCGCCCAGCAGCAGCCGGTAGATGATGAAGATGTAGGTGGTATGTCGTTTCAGGAAGCCGATCAGGAAGGCAATCGAGGCATAACCGACAATTCCGGAAACCACGGTCGCCGCCAGCAAGTTGACCAGGTTGCCCTGCGAGGCCAGCAGGACTTGCCGTTCGTCGATCAGTTCCTTGATGCCGGCGGCCAGCACCGAGGGGAACGACAGCAGGAACGAGAACCGCGCTGCCGTCTCCCGCGACAGACCCAGGAACAGGCCGCCCGTCATCGTCGTGCCGGAGCGCGACGAGCCGGGAATCAGCGCCACCGCCTGCGCGCAGCCCACGCCGATGGCCTCGTTCCAGCCCAGGTCGTCCAGCTCCTTGAGCTTCACGCCGGCCCGCTGGCGTCGCTTCAAGTATTCCTCGGCGGCGATCAGCAGCAGGGCCAGGACGATCATGGCGAAGGCGATGACGTACAGCGACCGGAAGGTCGTCTTGATGTACTTCTGGAACAGCAGCCCGCAGACCACGATGGGCACGGTGCCGAGAATCATCATCCAGCCCATGCGGGCGTCGGCGTCGTGCAGCCATTGCCGGCTGAAGATGCCGTAGAGCCACGACCGGCCGATGCGCAGCAGGTGCGACCAGAAATAGATGATGACCGCCGCCAGGGTGCCCAGCTGAATGACCGCCGTGAAGGCGGGACCGGGGTCGTCCCAGCCCAGGAGCGCCGGCACGATCCGCAGGTGGGCCGTGCTGCTGATCGGCAGCCATTCGGTCACGCCCTGGACGATGCCGAGGATGATGGCCTGGTAAAGGGTCATGGTCAGTGGTTCGAGGTTGAGCCGGTAGGTCCGGCGAGCCGAGCCGGACCTGTGCCATCGGCAGCAGCATGTCTTTGCAAAGTCCGGGTGCCGCTCGGCTCGCGGCACCTACC
>JAGVLI010000811.1 GCA_020054355.1 Planctomycetales bacterium
AGAGCCAGTGGCGATTGCGGCGCTGGACGCTGCCGTTGCCCTACCGGGCCGATTTGCCCGACCTCGAAAAAACCCGGGCCGAGCGCGCGCACTGGCGGGCCGAGGAAGAGGCCGCCCAGAAAGCGGGGGATGAAGCCAAGGCGCGCGATTGTCATGCAATGGTCGAACGCAAGGACCGCCAGCTGGTGCGCCTGGCCGTGCTGCCGACCGGCAAGGAGTTTCCGCTGCCGATCGCGCTCTGGCAAATGGGCGACGCCTGCTGGTTCGCCGTCGAGGCGGAGCACTACCAGCACTTGCAACGAGCGATCCGGAGTCGCTTCCCGCGCATGCCGATCCTGGTGCTGACGATCGTCAACGGTTCCCGTCCATCGTACCTGCCGACGGCGGAAACCTACGGCAAGGGCATCTACCAGGAAAGCGTCGCGATGCTGGCGCCGGGCTGTCTGGAGCAGGTCATCGAAGGGGTGAGCAAGCAGATCGCTGCGTGGGTATATTAAAACTCCCAACCACGACGGCGAGTGGAGAGCATCGAGATGGACCCCAAGGACATTCAGCGTCACCTGCGCCGCCAGCCGTTCGCGCCGTTCCGGCTCGTCACGTCGGACGGCACGACCTACGACATCCGGCACCCGGAAATGGTCCTCCTTTTCCGTCGAGCCGTGGACATCGGACTCAACAGCGACCCCGTCGACACCATCGCCGAGCAGGTCGTCACCGTGGCCTTGTTGCACGTGCAACGGCTGGAACCGGCAGGCAGCACGGCGGAGAAGTAACCTTCGCTAACGTACCGGAGTGCCGTGCATGACCGCCTTGATCGACCTCCTCCGCAGCGCCCGCGTCTACGACCTAGAACAGCCGCGTTTCGCCGGGATGCCCATTCACCCCGCGCACAAGCCGGGCTACTTCTATGCCCTGCACCGCCGGCACAAAGACCAATGGCAGCCGGAGAAGCAAGGGCCGCGCACCGGGGCGGCCGGTACCATGATGCTGATGGAGCATACGGGGACTCACATCGATGCGCTCTGCCATCAAGCTTGCGGTCTGAAACTTTTTGGCGACATCCCGACCGACAGCGTGGAAACTCCCGCCGGCTTCACCCAGCTGGGCATCGAGACCGTGCCGCCGCTGCTGGCGCGCGGCGTGCTGCTCGACGTGGCCGGCTGGAAGGGACAGCAGCCGTTGCCCCCGCGCTACAGCATCAGCGCGGCGGAATTACAGGACTGCGCCGCTGCTCAAAACGTGGAAGTGAAAGCCGGCGACGTGCTGCTGGTCCGCACCGGCTATGCCACGCTCTGGCACGATGAAGCGATCTATCTGAATGCGGCGGGCATCGCGAAATCCGGCACGCTCTGGGCGGCGGAGCGCGGCGTGGTGGCGGTCGGGGCCGACAACATGGCCTGGGATGTGCCCGACGAGCGCGACCCGGAAACCGGCGCTACGCTCTTCGCCCACGTCTACTTACTGCCGAAAAAGGGCATCTACATCATCGAGAATGTGACCCTGGAAGAACTGGCGCGCGATCGCTGTTTCTCATTCGCCTTCGTCGGGATTCCCTTGAAGTTCAAGGGCGCCACCGGCTCGCCGTTGCGGCCGCTGGCGCTGGTTGAAAAATGATGGTCTTGCGCAGGCGACTGAATCGTCCGTTGCGCCGATAGGGGCCAGTTTCAATCACATAAACAGATCACCAGTTTGTTTTCTTGCAGGGCGATGCGACAGGCAGCGAGGAACTGGTTCAGAGCTTTTGCTGCGGAGGTGTTGGGCCGAAACTTCGGAATCACCTCGGTCAATTCTTCGATCAGCGCGGGCAATTCATGCGGAGGATAGATGGCATCGGCATAGTAGTCCCGCATTCTCCAGAGAACGAGATAAGAACTCAAATCGGTGCCACGGTAGAACATCTGGGCATGTGCGATCTCGTCAATCGAAAAGTTTGGATGATTGTGCTCAGCCTCTGCTTCCGTCGCAGCAATGTGAACTCGCAGCGACATGGTGGGCCTCCAGTTGTACGGGTTGCTTTCCTCACAGCTGTTGAAATTCCGGTCCATACTTTACCAGGCCTGGCCTGACTGCGAGCGCTCCCGGCGTCAGCTCCGCGACCATGAAGACATCATCGGGCACCGCATACTCGCAGCGCAGGCCGAAGCGCGACGCCGGCACGAAGCCGAATTTCGGATAAAACTTCGGATGCCCCAGCACCACGACCACGTATTGCCCAAGCCGTTGGCATTCCACCAGACCCGCCCGCACCAGTTGCGAACCGATGCCCTGCCGTTGCCGATCCGGCAGCACGGCCATCGGCGCGAGGCCGATGGCCGTCGAGGTCTTGGTTGCCGATTCGATGCTGACCGGACTGAAGAAGATGTGGCCGACCACCTGGCTATCCTGCTCGGCGACCAGCGAAATCGTCGGCTGATCGCCCTTCCGCAACGCATCGACCAGCTTCGCCTCGCCCGGCCGGCCAAACGCCAACTCGTTGATCCGAAAGACGCCGACCCGGTCCCGATCTTCCTCGCGTCGAATCGTCAGCATCGGCAATTCCTCTTGGATGTTTGCAATCCAGTCCTCCGGTCGGCTACAGTATCGCGCAGCGAGCGCCAGCGAACAACCGAGGAATGGTCATCATGGGCAAGTTGACGGGCAAGGTCGCACTCATCACCGGCGGCAACAAAGGCATCGGCAAGGGCATCGCGCTGGGACTGGCCGCCGAGGGCGCGGCGCTGACCATCACCGCACGCGGTCAGGCCGAGTTGCAGCACACCGCCGCCGAATTGACGGCCCAGGGCGCGGACGTCCTGGCCCTACCCGCGGACATGACCGACGAGCAGCAGGTTCAGGACATTTTTGCGAAAACACTGGCACGCTTCGGCCGGCTGGACATCCTGGTCAACAACGCAGGCGCTTTCGACGGCGGGCCGCTCGACCAGCTGTCCACGGCTGCCTGGGACAAGGTGATCGCGGTCAACTTGCGCGCTCCGTTTCTCTGCACGCGCGAAGCCATGCGCATCATGAAGAAGCAGGGCGGCGGGCGCATCATCAACATCGGCTCGATCTCGGCGCAGCGGGTGCGCCCGCACTCGGCCGCCTACAGCGCCAGCAAGCACGGCATCTGGGGACTGACCCAGGTAACGGCCCTGGAGGGCCGGGAGTTCGGCATCTCCTGCGGCTGCCTGCATCCCGGCAATACCCTGGTCGAGCGGCGCATGGACACGGTCAAGCAGGAGGACGACGAGCCGATGATGACCGTGGCGGAGCTGGCCCAGGCCGCCGTGCTGATGGCCGCCATGCCGCCGCACGTCAACTTCCTGGAAGCGATCGTGCTGCCCGTGGGACAACTGTACGTGGGACGGGGATAGTAGTGCTTCGTGTATTATTCGGGGCGGTGGTTTCGTGGGTTAGGATTCCGATCCTGACAGACTGTGCAGATTGTCAGGATCGGAATCCTAACCCACGACGACGGGCCGTTTGCACCCGTGTTCGCCCGCCAGTTCATCATTTCCGAGGAATCCTGCCATGCAATCCCGCCGCATGCTTGCCGGTGTCGCATTGGTCGTGGTCGCCGCTGCTTTCACCGTGGAGGCGGCGCCGCCGCAGATCGCCAAGATCGCGGTGCCGACGCTGCAACCCGGCGGCGTGGCCACGCTCGTCATTGACGGCACGGACCTGACCCCGAACCTGCGCATCGTCTTGCCGGTGCCGATCGCCGAGCAGAAGATCAAGGACGGCGCGACCGACAAGAAGGTGCAGATCGATGTGAAGCTGGCGGACCACGTGCCGCCGGGCGTCTATCCACTGCGGGTCGCCAATGACAAGGGCATCTCCACTCCCGTGGCGGTCGAGATTGACGCGGCGGCAACGTTGCCGTTCGCCGCCCAGGTCGCGCAGCTGCCGGCCACGCTGCATGGCACGCTCTCGGGCAGCGGCATTCTCACCACCACCCTGGCCGGCAAGAAAGGGCAGCGGCTGGTGATCGAGGTCGAAGCCAAGCGACTCGGCTCGGCCGTCGAGCCGATCGTCAAGCTCTACGATCCGAAGCGCGTGCAGCTGGCCTGGGCGCAGGGCAGCAATCCGCTCGCCGGCGATGCCCGGCTGACGGCCGTGCTGCCGATGGACGGCGCCTACACTGTCGAATTGCACGACGCCCAGTACAAGGCCGGCAACCCCGGGCGCTTTCGCCTCAAACTGGGCGATTTTCAGTACGCGGACCTGGCCTTTCCCCTGGCCGGACAGCGCGGCGCCAAGGCGGCGTTCCAGCTCATCGGCAGCCTGCCGGAAACGGCGCGGGTCGAAGCCGA
>JAGVLI010000418.1 GCA_020054355.1 Planctomycetales bacterium
CGTGTGCTCTTCCGATCTCGGCGGCTCTTCCTGGTTGTGGGCCAGGGCCTTGTCGACAGCTTCCAGCAGCGCCGCGCCCGTGCGCATGGCCGGCGGCACTTTGCGAAGGTGCGTCACCACGCCCTGCAGCGTGCCGCCGGGAACGTATTGCATGTAGAGCAGCCGCAATTTGTGCTCGGGCAACTGCCGCTGGTCGAAGACCCGCACGATATGCGGATGCTCGAGCTGGGCCAGCGTCTGCGGCTCGAGGCTGCGATCGCGCGAGATCTTCAGCGCCACCAGCCGCTGCATGGATCGCTGCCGGGCGCGAAACACCGTGGCAAACGCTCCTTTGCCCAACTGCGATAAGAGATCGAAATCGTCGACTTGCTGTCCGGCGGTAAACGTGGGCAGCGGCTCGGTCGAAACCAGCAGCGTCGACTGCGTCGGCGCGTCGATCTGAAACAGCCGCTTCAACTCGTCGGCGCGGGACGGAAATCGCTGGCAATAGTCGCCGATCGCCACCTCGTCGCCGTGCTGCCGGCGAACGTGGTACTCCTCGTAGATCAGATCGCAGGGCAGGCCGCCATCGACTGCCAGGTCGGGAAATTCGGTCAAGTACTCCTCGACCAGCTTAGGCGCGCGGCGGCCTTGCCAGCGGTATTCGAGGTCCACCTTGACCAGCTCGACCAGCGTCAGCCGGCGGAGGGCAGGGGGCTCGGCCGGCACGAAATCCGCCGGAGTCGGCGGTTCGCCTCCTTTTTGCCAGGCGGCCACAAAGGCGTCGATGCGCTCGGACAACTGCTGCCAGGCGACCGAAACATCGTTGTCAGTCAGGCGGACCGTTTGCGACATTCCGTACGCCCCTTGAGTTTCTGCACGGCCGAGCCGGGCAGCGCCGATTCAATCCCCCAAGTCGAGGGCGATTTGGGCCATCGGGCTGCCAGTCGCCAGTATACCGTGCGGTTCGGCGGCGAGGCAGCGAGTGCTGGCGGTTGTGCATTAAGCACAAAAAACCGCGGTGCTCAGCGGCAGGTTTTGCCACCGAGCACCGCGGCCAAGGCTTCGATCTTCGGTTCGCGGCCTGCGGCTTAGTGGGCTGCGGCGGCCTCCAACGCGGCGCGGTCCAGGTTGGCCACGTTGTTCGACTTCTCGATCTCCTCCACCACGTCGTCCAGGTCCACCACCACCAGCAACTGGTTGAAGGCGGCCGATCCGGCACTCGAGGTGCTGATCAGCTTCATCGCGGCAGCGGGCAGCCGTAGCGTGACCGAAGCCAGTTCGCCGGCTCCCAGGTTGGGCACTTCCGTGACCGACCGCGGAGCGTCATCGCTCAGTTCACCTTCGAGCTGGGCAAAGGCCCCGATGCGGAACTTCTCCGACAGCTTCGTGCCCTGGTTGCGAACCTTCACCAGGTACAGCGGACCAACTGTCACCGTCGCCGGCTCGAGGTATTCGACATCTTCCAGGACCAGATCGACGTAACCGTCCGAGCTCACGTTGACTGGCTGGCTGGGGGCCGTGGCCGGAGCGGGTGCCGTGTAGGTCGCCGGAGTCGCGGGAGACTGGTCGACGACCGGTGGGTTGTTGTACACCGGGGCATTGTTGTACACCGGCTGCTGATACACGCCCGGTTCGCGATAGCCGTTGTAGACCGGATAGCTGGGGTAGGTCGCGACCTGCGGAATGAACTGCCACCAGGGGAAGCCGTGGCCGTGCTTGCCGCCACCCTTGCCATTGCCGTTGCCGTTTCCTCCACCTTGGCCTTTGCCGCCACCCTGACCCATGCCGCCGCCTTGGCCCATGCCACCGCCTTGACCCGGAGGAGCCGGCTGAGTCGGCGTGGGGTTGGGCAGCTTCACGCCACCGCCATAGGGACCGGCCAGGATATTGTCCAAGTCCTTGCCTTTCTTGAGGGCGTCGAAGCCGCCCGATTTGCCCTTGCCGGGCACAATGGGGCCACCGTTGATGATCGGACCGGTGGGACTCGACGGCTTCTTCGTAAAGACTCCGCCCAGATCTTCTTTGAGAACGTCCGTGTTGGACAGTGGGCCCGTCTTCTTGGCCGACATTGCATCGCCATACTTGTCGGCTCCCGAGAGCGTCGTCTTGGGTCCGAGGGTACGCATTTTTCCCGTCTTGCCCTGCGAATCCACGCCCGACGTATTACCGCCCTTGTCCTTGCCGTACTTTCCCAGCGTTCGACTGAGCGAAGAGTTGTTGTTCTTGCCGTTGAAATTCTTATTCACGAACGACTGGGGCGTCTGTGAACTTCGCGGCTGCCCGCGGCCCGTGATGCCCGTGTTGCCGTTCTTGTAAGGAATCACTCGGTCGGGCAGTCCCGAGCCGTTGATGCCCGTGTTGCCGTTCTTGGCCGGGATGGGCTGGCCGAAGCTCTTCGCGGTGAATTGCTTTGAACCGCCATTCTGGAAGCTGGAGCTCTTCTGCGAAAGCGACTTCATCGCGCCCGACGACTTGTTAAACGAGTTCGACGACTTGAACGAATTCGCCGAGCGTTGAAAGTTGGAGCTGGAGGGACGCGACATGCTGCGGGCGGCCGAACCGCCGCCGGAACGCCCACCGCCGCCCTTGTTGCCACCACCACCGCCGCCGC
>JAGVLI010000826.1 GCA_020054355.1 Planctomycetales bacterium
CGCGTCCTCGTCGAGATCGCCGTGGTGGCGCCGGACTCGTTCCGGCATACGGCGCCGCCCCTGGCGGCCATGGGAGCGTGGATGGCGCTGCTGACTGCGGGGGTGTATTTCAAGGCCCGCCATGAATCGGGGCAGATGCCGACCCAGGGCAACCCGGCGGAATTGCAGTCGGCGCTGATTTTCGGCGGCCTGTATGCGCTGGTGACCCTGGCCGCCAGCGCTGCCAAGGAGCAGTTCGGCACCAGCGGGCTGTACGGCGTGGCGATCCTGTCGGGCCTGCACGACCTGGACGCCATCACGCTCTCGACGGCGCAACTGGTGGATCGGTGGCAGGTGGAGCCGGCCACCGGCTGGCGCGTGATCCTCACGGCGGCGCTGTCCAACCTGGTCAACAAGGCGGCGATTGCCGGCTTGCTGGGCCAGGGCCGACTGTTTGCCTGGGTAGCCTTGCTCTACAGCGCCGCGTTGGCCGGCGGCCTCGCGCTGCTGCTGTTCTGGCCCGGCTAGGGCAAATTGCCTTCGGGTGCAGCGCTTCAGTCGGGCGAGACCCCTGCCGAGCCGTAGAATCGCTGGCGGTTCCGGCTGGCCAGGAGCCTCGGCCTCCACGACGGGCGATGAAAAAGAACCGAGGGAATAACCGGACAGGCTGAGAGTCGGTTCTGGAAGCGATTCCCGACCTTTATCTTCCCCTTCGCGCCCTTTTTACGCCGCGCTCGCGATCGTGGGCAGTTCCGCCATGGCGGCATCGACGCGCCGGGCGCTCACTTCTAGGATGACAGGGTCAACTCGAGCGCGAAGCCCGCTGCTTCTCCTCGAAATCGCAAAGATCGGCAACCAGGTGATGCGCCATGAACGTGCTCGTGATCGACATCGGTGGCACCCATGTCAAGGTCCTGGCCACCGGCCAGACCGAACCGCGCAAGTTCGCTTCCGGGCCGACGCTGGCCCCCAGCCAGATGGTCGATGGAGTCAAGGAGTTGGCCCACGACTGGAAGTACGAGGCCGTTTCCATCGGCTATCCGGGGCCGGTGTTGCACGGTCAGCCGGCGGCCGACCCGCCGAACCTTGGCCCCGGCTGGATCGGCTTTGACTTTCCAGGCGCGTTTGGCTGCCCCGTCAAACTGGTCAACGACGCGGCCATGCAGGCGCTGGGCGGCTACCAGCACGGCAAGATGCTCTTCCTGGGCCTGGGCACCGGGCTGGGCACCACCCTGATCGTGGACGGTGTCGTCGCGCCGATGGAATTGGGCCATCTGCCGTACAAGAAGGGTACCTTCGAGGATTATGTGGGGCTTCGCGGGCTGAACCGGTTTGGCAAGAAAAAATGGCGCAAATACGTGGCCGACGTGATCGCTCGCTTGAAGGCCGCGCTGGTGACCGATGAAGTGGTGCTGGGCGGCGGCAACGTCAAGAAAATGAAAGAACTGCCGCCGGGCTGCCGGGCGGGCGAGAACTCGAATGCCTTTCTGGGCGGCTTCCGCCTGTGGGAGACGTTGCCCGAACGCAGCCCCACCGCGAACACCAAGCCGCCGGCCGAGAAAAAATCGCACACGAAAGGAAACTGACCATGACGGCAGCGAATCAGCCCCTGACGGCCCGCCCCGCCTGGAAAGCCCTGGCGGCGCACCAGCAGAAAGTGCGCGACTTGCACCTCCGGCAGCTCTTCGCCGACGACCCCCGGCGCGGCGAGCGCCTGACTGCCGAGGCCGTCGGTCTCTTCCTCGACTACTCGAAGAACCGCGTCACCGATGAAACCCTCAAGCTTCTCGTGCAACTCGCGGAGGCTTGCGGCCTGCGGGCGCGGATCGACGCCATGTTCGGCGGCGAGAAGATCAACATCACCGAGGACCGTGCCGTGCTGCACGTCGCCCTGCGCGCGCCGAAAGGCGCTTCCATCACCGTGGACGGCCAAAACGTCGTGCCCCAGGTCCACGAAGTCCTCGACCGCATGACCGACTTCGCCAACCGCGTGCGCGGCGGACTCTGGAAGGGCCACACGGGGAAACGCATTCGCAACATCGTCAATATCGGCATCGGCGGCTCCGACCTCGGCCCGGTGATGGCCTACGAGGCCCTGAAGTTCTACAGCGACCGCAAGCTGACCTGCCGGTTCGTCTCCAACGTGGACGGCATCGACTTCGTCGAGGCGACCCACGACCTCGACCCGGCCGAAACGCTCTTCATCGTCTCGTCGAAAACCTTCACGACCCTGGAGACGATGACCAACGCGCAAAGCGCCCGCGACTGGTCGCTGCGCGGCCTGGGTGGCGACGCCAAGGCGGTGGCCAAGCATTTCGTCGCCGTCTCCACCAACGCGGCCAAGGTGTCCGAGTTCGGCATCGACACCGCCAACATGTTCGGCTTCTGGGACTGGGTCGGCGGACGCTATTCGATGGATTCGGCCATCGGCCTCTCGACCATGCTGGCCGTCGGCCCGGAACACTTCCGCGCCCTGCTCGACGGTTTCCACCAGATGGACGAGCACTTCCGCACGGCACCGTTCGAGCGCAACCTGCCAGTGCTCCTCGGCCTGCTGGGCATCTGGTACACGGAGTTCTTCAATGCCCAGACGGTGGCCGTGCTGCCCTACGAGCAGTATCTGAAACGCTTCCCGGCCTACTTGCAGCAGTTGACGATGGAAAGCAACGGCAAGCACGTCACGCTCGACGGCAAGAAGGTGGACTACCAGACCGGCCCCATCTACTGGGGCGAGCCGGGCACCAACGGCCAGCACTCCTTCTATCAGCTGATCCATCAGGGCACGCGCTTGATCCCCTGCGACTTCATCGCCTTCGAGCAAGCATTGACTCCGCTGGGCCGGCATCACGACATGCTGCTGGCCAACGTCTTCGCCCAGGCCGAGGCGCTGGCCTTCGGCAAGACCGCCGCCGAGGTCAAGGCCGAGGGCACGGCCGACTGGCTCGTCCCGCATCGCGTCTTCGAGGGCAATCGACCGTCGAACGTGATCCTCGCGGAGCGACTGACGCCTGCCGCGCTCGGCAAGCTGGTCGCGCTCTACGAGCATGCGGTCTTCACGCAGGGCACGATCTGGAACATCGATTCGTTCGACCAGTGGGGCGTGGAACTGGGCAAGGTGCTGGCCCAGCGCATCATCCCGGAACTCGAAGCGAAAGAAGAACCGAAGCTCGCCCACGACAGTTCGACGAACAATCTGATTCGCCGCTACCGCAAGGGCAAAACGGTGTAGGTCAGGCTTTCCAGCCTGACAAGGCGGTGTAGGTCAGGCTTTCCAGCCTGACAACAGCGCCCCGGACGAACGATATGTCGCGGGCGCTGTTGTCAGGCTGGAAAGCCTGATCTACAAGACGCGAACTGAACCGCAAGAAAGCGAACCAACCATGACCGAACCCCATGCCGACGCCCTCGTCTTCTTCGGGGCCACCGGCGACCTGGCTTACAAGAAGATCTTCCCGTCGCTGCAGGCGATGCTGAAACGCGGGCACCTGAACGTGCCGGTGATCGGCGTGGCCAAGTCCGGCTGGGGCCTCGAACAGCTCCGGGCGCGGGCGCGCGACAGCCTCGAAAAGCACTCCGTTTTCGACCCCGAGGCGTTCGCCCGGCTCTGCGGCCTGCTGCGCTACGTGGATGGCGACTATCAAGACCCGGCCACCTTCCAGGCGATCCGCCAGGAACTCGGCGACGCTCAGCGGCCAGCGCACTATCTGGCCATCCCGCCGAAGCTCTTCGGCTTGGTCGTGGAACAGCTGGCCCAGGCGGGCTGCACCAAGGGCGCGCGCGTCATCATCGAAAAGCCCTTCGGCAACGATCTAGCTTCGGCCCGTGAACTCAACGGCATCCTGCTCCGCACTTTCAGCGAACCGGACATCTTCCGCATCGACCATTACCTGGGCAAACGCCCGGTGCATAACATGGTGTTCTTCCGGTTCGCCAATGCGTTCCTGGAGCCGTTCTGGAACCGCAACCACGTCGAAAGCGTGCAGATCACGATGGCGGAGGATTTCGGCATCCAGGGGCGCGGCGCCTTCTACGACGCCACCGGCACGATCCGCGACGTGGTGCAGAACCACCTGTTCCAGGTCCTGGCCAACCTGGCGATGGAGCCGCCGGTCCGCACCGACAGCGAATCGCTCCGCGACGAAAAGGTCAAGGTCTTGAAGGCCATCCCGCCGCTGGAGGCGGGCAACGTGGTTCGCGGCCAGTTTCGCGGCTACCGCCAGGAACCGGGGGTGGCGAAGGACTCCCAGGTGGAGACCTTCGCCGCGCTGCGGCTGGAGATTGACTCCTGGCGCTGGAAAGGCGTGCCCTTCTACATCCGGGCGGGCAAGTGCTTGCCGGTGACGTGCGCCGAGGTCGTCGTCCGGCTCCGGCAGCCGCCGACCGTCTATGAGGGCTTCCAACTGCGGTCGAACCATTTTCGGATGCGGATCAGTCCTGAATTCACTCTCGCGGTTGGGGCCAATGCGATTGCCGGAGCACAGGAAACCGACAGCGCGCCGGTCGAGATGGTCGCCTGCCACCATCCCGATCCCGAGGAGATGGACGCCTACGAACGGGTGCTGGGCGACGCCCTGGCAGGCGACGCCACCCTGTTCGCCCGCGAGGACTACGTGGAGGAAGCCTGGCGCATCGTCGATCCGGTGCTGAAAGCGGGCACGCCGGTATACGAATACGAGCCGAAGACCTGGGGGCCGCGCGAAGTTGGCGCGAATGTCACGCCGCCTTCGGGCTGGCAAGCGCCGGCAGTCGGCGGCGAATGCGCTTGAATGGTACGTCGGGCTTTCCAGCCCGACCGCAGCGCCACTGACGTGCCGCGCATCGCGACGCAGAGCGGTTGTCGGTCGCCGGCGTGACAGTCGGGCTGGAAGGCCCGACGTACCAGACCGAGGCCCGTGGAGAAATTCCCATGAAGATCGAAATCTGCGCCGATGCCGATGCGGTCGCCCGC
>JAGVLI010000937.1 GCA_020054355.1 Planctomycetales bacterium
CGCTGGTCCCCAGCGCTCGCCTCCGGCTCGCGGCTAAACGAGCGGCGTCCTTTACTTGGTGGTCGCCAACGGGAACCACTGCATGTTCGGCGGCTTGGCGAAAATCGGATTCTGCTGGCCTCGGCTCAGCTCGCGCGTCCGACGGGCCGCGTAGCCTTCCAGTTCGTTCAGGTAAATCTGCCCGTCGCCGTTGATGTCGCCCTTGCCGGTCAGACCTTCCACCAGGGCCGTCGTGAAGAAGCCCGCCTTGACGGCCGTGTTCTCGAATGACACCTCGTCGCTCGACGACGAACAGAGCACGATCACGCCGTAGTCGTCGCTGACCAGGTCGCGCACCAGTTCCTCGAATTGCGCCCGTTTCTTCGTGCCCTGGGCCGCGCCGCCGGAGAAGCACGAGTCCATGACGGCAATGACCCGGCCCGGCAGGTCGCCGAGCGCGTTCTTCAGGTACTCGCCGGAAATGCAGGTCTGATTCAGGGCGTTGGGATTCACGTCCACCGGCACCAGGAACTGGTTGCCTGCCGTGTCGCGGTGGCCGTGCCCGGAGAAGAACACCAGGGCGGTGTCGCGCGGCGTCATCTTCTCGCCCAGCGCTTGCAGCTGGGCCATCATCTCCTTCTTGGTCGCCTGCTTGTTGGTGACGATCTTGGCATCGATCTTGCCGAAGAGCTTGCCGCTCTTCTCCTTCAGGGTCTTGGTAATCAGCTCGGCATCGGAAGCGGCATAACGCAGCTTCAGCGAACCGGCGTAGTCCGAGACGCCGATGGCCAGGACGTAGAGCGTCGGCGGCCCGGCTTCCTTGCCGCCGTTGTTCAGTTCCAGGAAGGACGACAGGCCCTTGCTGGTCTGGGTGGTGGCCTGCACGGCGATGGTGTGAGTGCCGGGCGTCAGTTCGACCGTCCAGGCCGCTTCCGCTGGTGCGCCGACCTTGGGCGGGGTGAAGCGCTGCAAGCCGGCCTGGCCCTTGTACGGCCGGCCGTCCACCAGCAGCCGCATCGAGGTCACGCCGTAGTTGTTCACGCTCTTGGCGCTCGCCTTGACCTCCACCTTGGTGTTCTCCGCGACGGTGATCGGCCCGCCGCCCGTGGGCGCTGTGGGCGTGTTGATCGTCACCTGCGGCGGCAGCAGCGACTGGATGTTGCCCGTATCGCCCGGCTTCTTGCCCACGGCGAGGAGGGCCTTATTGACGCTGCCGGACGACATGACTTTCTTGATCATGTCGGGCAGCAGCAGTGACCCACGGAAGCGCGACGCCGGGTGATACAGCGGCGTGCCTTCCGCGCCGCGGTTGACCTGCCAGCCGAGGAACTCGTCGCCGTTGGCCGAGGCGGCGAAGTAGCCTTCCGCCGTCCAGGCGACCCATTGCTCCCCCGCGAAGAAGAACGACAGCAGCGGCTCTTCCTTGTCCGGGTCCCAGATGCGGATGGTCTGGTCGGCGGCGGCGCTGAGGATGAACTTGCCGTCCGGCGACGGGGCCACGCTGAAAATGTGGCTGGTATGGCCGACGTACTTGCGGATGACGCGGTTGGCCTTGGGATCGACCAGGTACATCTGGTTGACGCCGCCGACCACGCCCCGGCCGTCCTTCATCCAGGTGTAGGAATAGATGCGGTCCTTGACGCCCAGGTCGAGCGGATGAATGAGCTTCTTGCCCTGGAGCACGACCAGCCGGCCGTCGGTGGTGCGTTCCATCTTCCAGTCGTCGAGGCCGGGCAGCGAACCCGGCCAGTCCTTGCCGGGTTCCGCGCCGAATTCCAGCTCGTCGACCACGAACGACTTGCCGACGGTCTTGTCCTTTTCGTTCCAGAGCCAGCCGATCGATTTGCCGTCGGGACTCCAGGCCACGCTGCTGGCGGTTTGCCCCTTGCCGACCAGGGTATGCACCACCGAGGCGTCCGAGGTGTTCCAGAGGATGGTTTCGTTGTTGTCGCCGCCGGTGGTGGCGGCCAGCTTGCCATCCGGCGAGACCGCGCCATGAAACACGGTGTTGTTGTGCAGGTTGCAGGCCACGCGCTCCTTGCCGGCGGCGAGGTCCACCAGGCTGGCGACGAAGTCCGGCTTGCCGCCGGTCGTCATCGCGCCGGTGCAGAGCACTTCCTTGCTGTCCGGCGTGAAGGCGATGGAGATAATCTGATTGTTGCGCAGCCCGCCGATGGTCTTCCGCGCCTTGCCGTTCGGCTCCCAGAGCGAGACGCTGGCGTCGGCGTTGCCGGTGGCGATGGTCTTGCCGTCGGGACTCCAGGCAATGCTGAGCAGTTTGGCCTTGCCCGCGCCGGTAATTGTCGCGTCGGCCTTGCCGGTCGCGGCGGTCCAAATCTTGCCGTTGCCGTCGGTTGAGACGGAAGCGAGTTGCTTGCCATCGGGCGACCAGACGACCTGGCGCACGGCATCGGTGCTGCCCTTGAGCGTCACCACCGCGCGGCCGGTGCGCACGTCCCAGAGGTTGACCGTCCGGTCGGCGCTGCTCGACGCGAGGTAAGTCCCCGCCTTGTTGTAAGCCAGCGAAGTGACGAGGTTCTCGTGCCCCTTGAAGGTCTTGAGCAGCATGCCGGTCTGCAGCGAGACGACGTAGATGATGATGCCGTTCTTGCCGCGGCCGGGCGGAATTCCGGAGACCGCCAGCGCCCGGCCGTCGGGCGTGACGGCGGCGGCGCTGAGGCTGCCTTCGTCGCCCGGCCCGGTGGGCAGCCGGATGATCTTGTTCGTCTCGCCGGTGCTCACGTCCCAGAGCCGCACGGTCTTGTCGTTGGACACGGTGATGACCGCCTTGCCCAAGGGCGTGAACAGCACGCGGCGGATCACATCGCTATGGCCGTCGGCATCGAGGACCAGTTGCGGCTTGCTCAACGTGGGCAGTTGCGCGTGGACGGTCGCCACCAGGGCGACGCACAAAGCGATGGCACTCAGACATCGACGCATGATGCACCTCGGGGGCTGGGAATCTCAACTCTCGCGTTGCTGTTGCTATCCGCAAACGCCGGCCTTGCCCGTCACGTCATGAAATTGCCTGCCGTCAGCCTGGCTCCATTCGTTTCACGGACAGGGTCATACTCCGGCCTGCCGATGAAACGAATGAAACGAATGAAACGCAACGCGGAAACCATTGCCGATATTACTCTTACAGCCAAAGCTGCCGGTGAAACGAATGCCGCGTTCGTGGCACGAAGCGCAGCCACGCGGCGAACTCCGGGCCCGGCAAGGACCGTTCAAGGATGGTTCAATAAAGCGAAAAAGGCAAATGGCCGAAGGGATGCCAGCAGCAGGGCAACGTCGCATGGGCAGACCTCGGTGGGGAAACGAGGCTCGACGCAGGGCGTCCAGAGCACGGAAACTACCGGAGATTCATTATTCAGGGACCGGCGGCGGTTGCAAGCAGAATTCTGGCGGGCGACGCGCCGGCGGGTGGCTGGCTGGTAGCTGGTGACAGCTATTCACGGTGCGCCAATCGGCAATGGAC
>JAGVLI010001072.1 GCA_020054355.1 Planctomycetales bacterium
AAGCCTGACCTACAAGAATTGAACTACTTCGCCGCCAGGCCGCGCAGCAACTGAATTTGCATCGCGCCGTCGGCGCGGGCGGGCTGGCCCTCGATGGTCATGTCGAGGTCCACCTCGATGTTCGACAGGGCCTGGATCGTCAGCCCGGTTGTGACATCGACGATGGCCATGCCGCTGGTCTTGCCCTTGATGTACTGGGTCACGCCGTCGCGGGCGCGGATCACGCCGTCGAGCGAGACGACTGCTTCCTGCCTGGCTTCGCGGACGCGGACGCCGAGGTAGGTGTACTTCATGTCCATGACGCCCGCGTCGGGTCGGCCGACGTCGAGCGGGATCATGCGCTGGGCGGTCCAGGTCTGCCCCGGCTTCAGTTCGCTGCCCAGGAGCGGGATGGCCAGGGCGTCCAGCGATTGCTGCACCTGCTGGCCGATGCGCCCCAGGCCCTGGCGCGAAGCCATCGGCGCCTTGGTCATGTCCAGCCGGTTCTGCACCATGCTGCCCTGCTTGTCCACGCGCAGGTCGCCGGTCATTTGCGCGACCAATTGCGCCGCTTGCTGCATTGGCGTGGGATTTGGCGGCGACCGGCCGTCCACGTTTACCCCCACGTTCACCTTGAGGTATTCGAGACGAACGGTGGCAGTGCCCTGGTTATCGACCGACTGGGTCGCTTCCCGGAATTGCCCATCCAGGTCGATAAAGAGTTCCTGCTCCGCGCCCGCGCGCTCGACCCGGAACTTCGTGGCGCAGTCGAGCGCCAGCGGGGTGGCGTTGCCCGCCTTGTGCGTCAGCGCCAGAGTGGCCGGCTTGCGTTCCAGCGGGGGCACGTTGTTGGGATAGACGTTCGCGGCGGACCATTGCGACCGACTGGCATCGGCGACGATGAGGGGCTGAAACCAGATGGCCATGCCGGCGGGCACGGCAGGCAGTTCGATTTCGCCGCCGACGATGCCGTCGCGCGGCGGCAACAGCAACTGTTGTCTGGGCGAGTCCTTGGCCAGCGCCGCCGGCTTGGTCTGGGTCTAGGGCCGCGGTTCACCCGGTTCGCCGGTCCAGAATTCTAGGCCCGCTTGCTTGATGCGCCGCAGCGGATCGGACACCTCGACCGTGATCGGCACGCGGGTCTTGTCGCCTTGCTTGTACGGCTCGCCGAACGAGACTTTCGAGACTCTGCCGTTGAGGATCGAATGCACCTTCTCGCCGGGAATGGCGAAATTGATGGTGGTGCCGCGAATGCCCGCCACCGCCACGCCGACGACGTTGCCCTTGGTGTCGATGATCGGCCCGCCGGAGTTGCCGGGGTCCATGCCGCCTTCGAGCTGGATGCGCGTGATCTCGCCGCCTTCCTTCCGCAAGCTGGCCACCGAGGACTTGCGGATCGAGATTTCCTTGCCCAGGTTCACGCCCAAAGGAAAGCCGCAGACATACACCTGCTGGGTTTCCTGCAAGTCCTTCGACGACTGCACGCTGAGCGGTTCGGGCAATTTGGTCCCAGTGACGCGCAGCACCGCCAGATCGGAGACGCGATCGACTTCGAGGATTTCGCCCGCCAGGGTGCGCTCGTCGGCCTGGCCGCTGTTGAGGATGACTTCGACCTTCAACGGTTTGCGCGTCTGGCCGACCAGCATGCCGAGCACATGGGCGTTGGTCAGGACGATGCCCGGCTCGACGGCGAAGAAGCCGCTGCCCTGGGCCGTCGAGTTGTTTTGCATGGTGACGCGCAGATACACCGTGGCCCGCTTGACCCGCTCGCGGACCTGGGGCGTCAAGCTGCCATCGCCGGTCCCTGGCGGGTCGCTAGGCAGTTCCTTGGCGGTCGGCTGCGGCGGCGTCTTCTCGTTCGGCGACCCCTTCTCGGTGGACTGGTTGGCCATGGGCACTTCCCGGACGGTGGGGCGGTTCTCGACCATGACCACGGTCGGGCCGGGGGTGCTATTGTTGGATTTCAGTACGAAGTAGATGCCGGCCACCAGCACGGCGGCGAAAACGCCGGCCACGATGCTGCCGCCGATGATCGCCGGCGCGACGCCCGAAGACCGACTGCGACCGGAACTCTCGCGACGAACCGGCAGCGCCACCGGAGCAGTGGGCCGTACCTTGGACAGCCGGCGCGTGGCGACCGGGGCCTGCGGGATGGAGCCGGCGACGAAGCTGCCCTGACAGCGGGTGCAGCGGATCTTCCGGCCAAAGAGATTATCCGGCAAGTTGTAGGAAGCTCGGCAACTGGGGCAAACGGCAAGGATGGACATGACCGCGTTGCTCCTGGAAACGATCGGGCAAGAATCGTCGAGTTATCGTAAGTCAAGCCGCTCACGGCCAGCAAGCATTTTCCCGCTTGCGGTTTAGCACGTTGGCCCGTTTGCCCTGGACACGTTGTCGGCGGGCGCGTATGGTCCCCGGCCTTTGGTCGCACCAGCATCCGGTAGCGTTCCCAGTTCCGCGCCGAGGGCAACCTCATGATCCGTGCAAGCTTACCATTTTTTTCACTCTGCCTGCTCGGCGCGGGCTGTTTTCCACCGGAGAGCACCACCCAGCTAGTGCCTGACAGCCCATTTGGGGCGCCGCAAGCCGCGCCGCCCGTCCGGCGCACCGGCTACGCCCCCGCGCCCACGGACATCTCGATACGGGTCGATCAACTCGGCCGAAATATCCTGGCGGCCAATCCCCAGCTCGGCGTTCGCCCGCTGTTCCGCACCATTGGCAGCCCCCAGGTCGAGATTTTCCATCGCGGCACGGCGGAGATCAACATCACCGAAGGACTGGTGCGCCAGTGCCGCACCGATGGCGAACTGGCCGCCGCCCTTTGCTCGGAACTGGGCAAGA
>JAGVLI010000694.1 GCA_020054355.1 Planctomycetales bacterium
ATCGGCGAAACCGTCCGGCTCGCTGGTGGTGCAGTACCGTCCTCTGCTGGAAGCAGTCAGCTTCGCCGCCCGCGCTCACAAGCACCACATGCGCAAGGACGACAAGACGCCCTATGTCAGCCATGTCTTCCGCGTGGCGCTGATCGTGCGCCACGTTTTCGGCATCGACGACGTGCAAGCCCTGATGGCCGCCGTGCTGCACGACACGATTGAAGACACCACCACCGACTGGGACGACCTCGACAAGCACTTCGGCACCGAGGCGGCCCATCACGTCGCCGCCCTGAGCAAGGACAAGCGCCGACCGGAACCGAAGCGCGAGGAGATTTACCGCTCCGCGCTCTCCAAGGGCGACTGGCAGGTCCAGGTCTGCAAGCTGGCCGACATCTTCGACAACCTGCTGGATAGCAACCACTCATCGCCCGACCAGCGCGCCAAGTCCATCCAGCGCTCGCGCGACTACCTGATGGCCCTGAACGCCGAGTTGAAAGACCAGGCGCGCAAGCCGTTCGAGATCGTTTCGCAGCTGCTGGCGGAGGTCGAGTCGGGCAAGAGCTGAGGGCTTACCGTGCCGAGTGAGATATGGGGCTGCGAGACGCTACGATCGTGAACGTGAGGAGCGCGCCTTGAGCAATGATGCGGCAACGCCCCGCGATTATTTCAGACGGGATCAAAAAGACGGGATCAGTCCGCCCGACCTGTCGAAGGATTGCTCGTTCGCGGAACATATCGTGCATGCGCGCGGCAAACGTACTCCGTTCACAAGCGTCTCCTTGGATTTGACCAAGATCAAGGACTTCGGAGATACAGACTACCGATTGGAACGACAGCTGGTTGTCGCGCATAGCCATGCATTGATCGAACACGAGCCGTTGCTCGAAGAATTGAGAAAGGTCGTCCGCACCGGAGAAAAAGCCGATCGGCTGCGGGCCGCCCAGGCCCTGCGGTACGCGACCCGCCGCAAGGAAGGTCTGGTGAATTGGGCCTTCGACATCTCCAGGGTAGCCCGGAAGGATCTCATCTCCTGGGCTGAGAACCAGGTGCAGGCTTACTTCAGTCGGTTGAGCTAATGGATGCCTTATTCAGCTGTCGCAATTGTGTTCATAACTGTGGGCAAAGCCTCTCGATCGGCTCAGGGACGGGGTTTTGCTTGCAGCACGATTCCGTTATCCAAGAGCCGGAGCGGACCACCTGCAAATACCTGCATCGCAAGGACCTTCCACATTTTGTGGTGGATGAAGGCATCCGGGAGCATGCGGCCGAGTTCGCGGGCTTTCCCCGTCTGGTGACACTCGACACCAAGGAACCGATTGAACGGCTTCAGTACAGCGAACGATTCCATTGGGAGCGAAAGACCTTCGACCCGGTCGTGCATGCCATCGCGCAATACTACAAGGTCGGACCGCGCTGGGTGCTGATTTCCGCCTTTGCCGGCGGCGTGGACGGGCGCCGCTCGCTTACCCATAGCTCCCTGGTGCGACACTACATGGATCGTTGCGGCACCTGGACGAGTTCTTACCGGCTGGTGTTGGGGCTGCTGCAAGAAATCGACGTCCAGCCTCTGTTCAGTCCCGCTGCGCTGATCCCAGATGGCACTTCCGCGGAAGCCCTGACTGAGCAAGCGCTTTGGGATGTCGTCTTCGTGCGGTTGTCCGCGGTTCAGGAATACGGCTGGCATGCCGGTCTGGAGTCCTTGATGTGGGCCAGCGACAGCGTGAATGGCGGTCTGGCCGAGATGGACTGGCCCCGTCTGCAACAGGAACTCGCCCGGCTGCGCGAGCCTTGGGTGGGCCTGATTATCGACCATGCAAAAAAGCACGATGCCTTCTTCCCACCCTTTGAACCGGATTATTCCGAAGAGAACGAACGCTCGAAATGACATGGCTCTCGTACTCAGGCTTCTTTCCGGGAAGATGGTGTTTTCAGATCGTTCGCCCAACCGCTTGCTCTTGACGCCCCTGTCCGGCCATAATATCCGAAGGCGATTTCTCACGGCCGTGCTGCCCGGCCTTGCTCTCCGATCCTTCCTGGGAGTCCCGCTCATGGCGAACCGACTGCTGTGCCGCTTGCTGCTGGGGGCGCTGGCCATTGCCGGGGCGATGCTCCTCACCCCGCCTTCGGAAGCCTGCCCGTTCTGCGGCGCTTCCGGCACTACCCTGACCGACGACGTCAACCAGGCCAGCATGGTCCTGTACGGCGCGCTGAAGAACCCGCGCCTGGACGCCGGTAACGAGTTCTCCGGCGGCGCCACCGACCTGGACGTGCTTGCCGTCGTCAAGAAGCACGACATCCTCGGCGACAAGAAATCCATCGTCCTGCCGCGCTACATCCCCGTGGAAAAAGACAGCAAGGTCAAGTTCCTCATCTTCTGCGACGTCTTCAAGGGCAAGCTCGATCCCTACAAGGGCGTGCCGGTCAAGAGCGACGACATCGTCAAGTACCTGTCCGGGGCGGTGACGCTGAAGGACAAGGACATTCCCACCCGGCTCAAGTTCTTCTTTGGCTGGCTGGATAACGCCGACGTGGAAATCTCCAACGACGCCTACAAGGAATTCGGCAACGCCGACTACAAGGATTTCCGCCCGATGGCCAAGGACCTGCCGGCCGACAAGGTCGTCAAATGGCTCAAGGACCCGAATACCCCAGGCTTCCGCTTCGGGCTGTACGCTTCCATGCTCGGGCATGCCGGGAAACCCGAACACGCGGTCGTGCTGCGGCAGTTGCTCGACGATCCGCAGAAACGGCTCTCCAGCGGCGTCGATGGCATGCTGGCCGGCTACACCATGCTGAACCCGCAGGAGGGCTGGGCCTACACCCGCAACATCATGGCCGACCCGCACGGCCGGCTCCTCGGCAGCGGCTTCGGCCTGATCGGCGGCGGCGCGGGCACGGCTTACCTCAAGGACCAATCCCGCGATTTCATGCTCCGCTACGCCGCTCTGCGTTCCGCCCGCTTCTTCTGGGATTATCGGCCGGACCTGGTCAGCAAGCCGCAGGTGCTGGAAACCGTCTCGCTGCTGCTCGACCAGAGCGACATCGCCGACCTGGCCGTGGAGGACTTGCGGAAATGGAAGGCCAAGGAGCCGCTCGACAAGGTCCTCGGCCTGATGGACCGCCCGTCGCACAACATTCCGATCATCCGCCGCGCCGTGCTGCGCTATGCGATGACTTTCCCGGACAACCCCAAGGCGGCCGCCTTCGTCGCGGCCCTGCGCAAGAAGGACCCCGACTGGGTCAAGGACGTCGAGGAGTTGATGAAGATCGAGTCGGGAGGCAAGTAGTCCAAATTGCAGATTGCAAATTGCAGATTGCAAATTGAAAGGCGCAAGTTGTTCTTTCAATTTGCAATCTGCAATTTGCAATCTGCAATTCTTCCAAGGAGGTTTTATGCTCCGTCGCCTGCTGGCTATCGTGGCTTTAGTTCTGTTCGCCTCCCCTGCCCTGGCGTGTACCCTCTGTGGGGTCAACATCCAGGCGACGCCGACGCTGCGCAAGACGCTGGGCGACAGCAAGCTGGTCCTGTACGGCACCTTGAAGAACCCCAAGCTCAACGCCGCCACCAGCACCGGCACCGTGGACCTGGACATCGAAAACGTGCTGCGAAGCGATCCGTTCGTGACCGGCAAGAAGACCGTGACCTTGAACCGCTATGTGCCGGTCGATCCGAAGAATCCGCCGCGCTACCTGGTCTTCTGCGACGTGGATAATGGCAAGCTCGACCCGTATCGCGGCATCGAGCTGAAATCCAACGCGGCGGTCGATTACCTGCGCGGCGCCAGCGCCCTGGATGCCAAGGACCCGGTCGCCGCCCTGCTCTACTTTTTCCGCTACATCGACCACGCCGATGCCGAGGTGGCCAACGACGCCTTCCTGGAATTCGCCAAGGCCGACGACCGGACCGTCGGCGAAGTGGCCAAGAAGCTCGACCCGGAGAAGATCCGCAAGCTGCTGAACGATCCGCAAACGCCGGCGGCGCGCATCGGCTTGTACTCGTTTCTGCTGGGCGCCTGCGGCGGCGACCAGGAAGCGGCCCTGTTGCGGTCCATGCTCGACAAGCCCAGCGAGAAAGCGCGCGAAGCCATCGACGGCGTGCTGGCGGGCTACATCCAGCTGCGGCCGCGCGAAGGCTGGCAACTGGCCAGCGACCTGTTGCAGGATACCAAGGAACGGTCGATCATCGACCGCACGCGCATCATCCACACCCTGCGTTTCTACCACGGCTGGCGGGGCAAGGAATCGAAGCCGGAGGTGCTGGCGGGCATGAAAGCCGCGCTCGGCACCGATCTGGCCGACCTGGCGCTCGAGGATTTACGCAAATGGGAGTGGTGGGACGAGACCGCCCAGATTCTGTCGCTCTACGGCAAGAAGGGCTACGAGGCCCCGCTGATGAAGCGCGCCATCGTGCGCTACGCGCTGACTTGCCCCCGGCCGGACGCGGCGGAGTTCATCAAGGAACGCCGCGCCCAGGAAGCGGATTTGGTCAAAGACGTGGAAACGAACCTGAAGTTCGAGAAGATCAAATAGGCTTGACGTTTTCGGTTAGCGACGCTTCGCAGAAGCGTTGAGTCGTGCTCTCAAGCCCACGGGTGGTTGCCCGTGGGCTTTTCAATGGATCACCGATGCCAACCAATGACCTGCGCGAACTCCTGGAACAAGTCCGCACCGGCCGGCTGCCGGTCGAGGCAGCCGTGGAACAGCTGGCGGCGCCGCCGGTCGCCGAGCTGGATTTCGCCCGCGTCGATCTGCACCGCCGCGACCGCTGCGGTTTTCCCGAGGTGATCTTCTGCCAGGGGAAAACCTGCGAATGGACCGGCGCGGTCGTCCAGAAGCTGATCGAAGCCGGCCAGGATTGCCTCGCCACGCGCGTCAGCGACGAGCAGGCCCTCTACCTGGCCGAGCATTTTCCCAGCGGTCAGCAGGACCGACTGGCGAGGACTTTTTGGCTGCCGGTCGGCCCCCCTGCCCCGCCGCATGGCCAGGTGGTGGTCATCACCGCCGGCACCGCCGA
>JAGVLI010000930.1 GCA_020054355.1 Planctomycetales bacterium
CGGCCTGGCCCGCGCGGCTGGTATCGCGCGGGTTTATTCGTTCGATCACCTGGAAGCGTGGCGGAACGGGGCTGCCGAGGCCCTTTCGGGTCCGGGGCCGACGGTGGTGTGGCTGAAGGTGGAGGGGAAATACGGGCAGAAGACGCCGTCCGCGCCGCGGCCGATGCACGCCCAAATCGAACGCCTGCAACAGGCGCTCGCTCAAGCCTGAATCCGCGTGTCGCCGCGCGAACGCCAGGCCCGCAGCTCATCCCGAATCTCTTTCAGCCGTTCGATGGCGGTCTGGCTCAGCTGGGGCTTGCCGGGCGCTTTCGCGTGCCGTTCTTCCGGGTCGCCCAGCCCCGCGTGCCGGTAGCGCCGGAGATGGCCGTTGATGATGTCGCGGATTTCCTCGGCGTTGTCGATGCCCTTCAGATTGCCGCGATGCCCCGCCATCTGGCCCGGCTGCTGCTGCATCGGCACCACGCCCGCGCCGCCCGCCGTCCGCACGACCAAATCGGAAATCCCCAGCATTTGCCCGATCGGTCCCTGGCTGATTTCCAGGTGCTGCACGTTGGCATACGTCAACGTCACCTCGGTGATGGTCAGCACGCCTTCGCGGATGCGCAGGCTGCGATCCGTGATGATGTAATAGCGCATGTCGTATTCCAGCCGGGTCACGAACCAGGCGAACACGCCGAGGAAGCCGAAAACCACGGCCGCCAGGGCGAACAGTATCCGGGCCGGGGCGGGCGCGTTCCGGTTGAACAGCAGCAGGACCGAGATGACGGCGGGCACCAGAATCAGGATCGCAAACACCACCGCCGTGACGGCCAGCTTGTAAAACAGATATTGCTTCGAGGCGCGGAATAACTGCACCGAGGCCGGCGAACCGGCGGGCGGTTCGGGCGGCTCGCGCGGCGCTTGCAGGACCAGGAGCAACAGGCCTTTGACGGCTTCGTAGATCACGGGCGGGCCTCCCGCAGCTGGCGAATTTCGTCGCGAATTTCGGTCAGCAAATGCACCACGTCGTCGGCCGGCTCCGCCGCCGGCGGGTGCGCTGTTTCCTCTTCGCCGAAACGTGCCCCGCGCATCTTGGTGTAAAGGAAGTCGCGGATTTCCTCGAAGTTCGACAGCCCTTCGATGGTGACTTCGGCGGTGGCCGACCCGGCGGCCGTCTGTACCTGGATGGTGCCCAGGCCCAGCCAGCGCTCGAGCAGGCCGCGCGACAGGTGCAAGTCCTGGATGCGGGCGTACTGCACCAGGTCCTGGTGCTTGAAGATCAACCCGTAGGACTTGCGGATGCTCTCGTCGTCGAAGCGGTATTGCAGCGTGATGTAGCGGAACACCAGCGGCACCAGGACGAGCGGGAAGAAGACCAGGCTGGTCAGGGAGCGCAGCACGTACAGCCAGAGCAAGACTGGCTCCGGCCGGTCAATACGATAAATGCGTTGCGGGTCAAGCGGCGGCGGCACGGGAACCTCCTGAATCGAGAAGATTCAAGTTATGCCAGCGCCGTCACCGGGTTGTCAAGCATCTGGAAAAGGAGACTGCCCATGAGCGCGTGCATCTCGCTGGCCGGCAAGACGGCGCTCGTCACCGGCGGCGGCCGGGGCATCGGCAAGGCCATCGCGCGGAAGCTGGCCGAGGCCGGCGCGCAGGTCGCGATCGCCAGCCGCAAGCTGGAGAACTTGCAAGCGACGGCGGCCGAGCTGGCGGGGTTGCCCGGCCAGGTCGTGCCGCTGGCCTGTCACGTCGGGCGGCTCGATCAACTCGAAAACCTGGTCCGGCAGACGGAGTCCCAAGTTGGTCCCATCGATGTGCTGGTCAACAACAGCGCCACCAACATCGGCCAGGGACCGGCGCTGGACGTCACTGACGACATGCTCGACAAGATGATCGAGGTCAACGTGAAGGCGGCGCTGCGCCTGGTGCGGTTGACCGTGCCGGGGATGATCGCGCGCGGCCGAGGCTCGGTCATCAACATCGCGTCCATCGCGGGCTTGCAGCCGCAACCGGGCGGCTTGCTCTACAGCTTCACCAAGGCGGGACTCATCATGATGACCCGCTGCTGGGCGCGGGAGTTCGGCCGGCACGGGGTGCGCTTCAACGCCATCGCGCCCGGACTGATCCAGACGGACTTCAGCGAGTATTTCTGGAAGGATGAGGCGTATCGCCAGACGCTGGAGGCGACGCAGCCGATTCCGCGCATCGGCCAGCCGGACGAGATCGGCTTCCTGGCGCTCTACCTGGCTTCGGAGGAAGCCTCGTTCGTGACCGGGCAGGTCTTCACCGCCGATGGCGGAGCCACGCTTTAGGGTCTGCCCGGTGAATCGAACGCCCCGCGAAAACCGACGAGTTCGTCAGCACTTGGTGCAAAAAAGCCTGAATTAGCTGACAGCTATCAGCTGATAGCTGTCAGTTAATTCAGGACCTTGATTCGTCGGACATTTCCCCGACACCCTGCCGCGAGGCTGAAGGAGTGACCGGAAGCGTGCTCAGTTTTCCTCGTATTGCGAGATGTGGCTCGGGGCTTCCTCCAGCTCGTCGCCGACGTCCTCGGCGATGCGGTACTGCATGAGGAAGGCGTCCTCGCCGGTGTCTTCATAGTAGGAGCGGAGCACGCGCACCGCCCGGAAGCCCTGCTTCTGGAAGAAGAGCTGCGCCGCCAGGTTGGTCTCGCGCACTTCGAGCGTGATGCGCGTGCGCCGATGGCTGGAGAGCTTGCCGATCAGCTTGGCGACCATCTGGCCGCCGATGCCGCCGCGCCGCTGGCCCGGATTGACGGCGAAATTCAGGATGTGCAGCTTCGACTTGTGCAGCTCGTAGATCATGAAGCCGACGACCTTTTCCCCCTGCTCCGCGACCATGCCGATGCAGTTCCGCTGCCGCAAGCAGCGCAGGAAGTCTTCCTCGGTCCAGGAAAATTCAAAGCTCTCCTGCTCGGTCCGCAGCACCTCGGGCATGTCCCGGCGGATCATCCAGCGGATGTGTACCCGGACTTGCTCCTTCTCGGTACGACCTGCATTCATGAAGCACTCCTCCCCTCGAACGGCGCGCGAAGCCCCCTCCATGGGTGCGCCACGCCTCCGCCTCTCGTTCCGTCGTGCTGCCGGCAGCGGCCGATCCATCTGATGAGGAACCTGGAAGGTGTGTCCGATTGGTCGCCGATTTCTTAGCCTCCGCCGGATATTAGCAACGCTTCAGTCCCCACTCAAGGTCAAGCGAACCACGCCTGGGCTGCCCTGCCCAACGCTTATGGCAAGGCGCGAACCGGACGCTGCGGGTGGTCGATTCCGAGTGGTGTCGTCGCGAAATGCAGCAGAAAAAAGGTGGGGGAATCCTTCCCCCGAGCTGCAGCCGTCGTGGCTGCGGCATACTGGAAAAGTCTGGCGGATGAGGAAGAGTGAGGCGACAAGATACCCCCCCGCCAACCCTTTCGCAATCAAATCTTTGCAAAAAGTGAATTATTCACACTCCGCGGAGCTTCACCCGACTTCTGACTCGTGGGTCACGATTCCAATCGTGACAACTTCAAGCCTGTCACGATTGGAATCGTGACCCACGGGCAGACAGTTCCGCGAACCGGCGCTAGCGCAAAG
>JAGVLI010000135.1 GCA_020054355.1 Planctomycetales bacterium
CCGACGACCGCAGCTACGCGCAGCCCTTCGAGCGCCATCACGGCTGCAAGTGGAAGTGGTTCGCCTTCGCCTTCAACGGCCAGCTGGCCAACTTCAGCGAGCTGCGCTCCGAATTGCTCACGCTGACCGACTATCACCTGGTGCGCGAGACCGACACCGAAATCATCATGCACTACCTCAGCAACGAGCTGCGCGGCGACCAGCGCCCCGACCTGGTGCAGGTGTTTCGCAACCTCTGCGCGAAATTCGACGGTTGTTACAACATCGTCTTCCTTAATGCCATGGGCGACATGGCGGTGCTGCGCGATCCCAAGGGGTTTCGGCCGCTGTGCATCGCCCAGGACGGCCCGCTGTTCGCCGCCGCCAGCGAGAGCGTGCCCCTGCTGAACCTCGGCTTCCGCAACATCCGCTCGCTCGAACCGGGCGAGATCGTCGTCATCCAGGACAACCAGGTGCGCCAGGAACGGATCGCGCCCCGCGAGCAGCCGGCCCATTGCTTCTTCGAGTGGATTTACTTCGCCAACGTGGCCAGCACCCTGGACGAACGCAGCGTTTACCTGACGCGCGCCGCCCTGGGCAAGGAAATGGCCCGCATGGAGCGCCAGCTGGGCCGGGTGCCGCTCGACGAGGATACCATCGTCGTCCCAGTACCGGACACCGGCAAGGCCGCCGCCGACGCGATGGCCTACGAGCTGAACCTGCGGTCGGTCGAAGGGCTGATGCGTAACCGCTACGTCGGCCGGACCTTCATCGAAGGCGTCAACCGCGCCGACCGCGCGCGCCAGAAGTACACCCCGCTGCGCGAAGTGCTGTCGGGCAAGCGCGTGCTGCTGATCGAGGACACCATCGTCCGCAGCACCACGTTGAAATCGCTGCTGCATCATATCCGCGAGCGCGGCGGCGCGCGGGAAATCCACGTGCGGATCGGCTGTCCGCCGATCATCGCGCCGTGCTTCTACGGCATCGACATGTCCACCGTCCGCGAACTGTTCGCGCCGCGCTTCATGGCGGGCAACCGGCCGACGGTCGAAGAACAAAACCAGATGGCCGCCGAGCTGGGCGCGGACAGCCTCTTCTACCTGCCGCTCGAAGCGGTCGCCCGCTGCATCGGCTTGCCTGCTGACCACCTGTGCCGGGGCTGCCTGACCGGCGACTACCCCACCCCGACCGGCGAAAAGCTCTATCAGCTGGCGCTGCGGAATCGCCACGGCGAGGCCAATGGCCGGACTTATGAGACTCAGCCTGCCGTGACCGTGCGGCCGAATTGCTGACGACCACCCGTCGCGCCGCCTTCAGGAGAGGCAACATGTATCTCGTGGAAGATCGGCGAAACAGCACGACCCACCTCGTCTTCACCTGGGATGATCCGCGCAAGGCTGGATACCAGGCAGAGGTAATTGAAGGGGTCACGCTCGATTACGACGTTGAAGCCGTGCATTGCTGGCCCGACGGCCAAGAGCGCCCCGACGCCTGTGTAGGGCGCTCGCCCGAAAATCCTCGCCACTACCGGGTTTTCCGCTATAGCCGCGACCTCCAGGCAGAGGGTTATGAGCCGGTAGCCGGTACGGCTGTGGTGTTCGGCGCGTGGAAGGACTACCTCAAGCTCTGGGGGGCGGAGGACCTGTCGGATGAAGAGTGGTATCAGCAGCTGGATCGATACGACGCAGCCGCCCGCCTGCGGCGTCAGCGGGGCCAGGAGCCAGCCACTCCCGTCGGCGGTTCGCGAGACGAAATCGCCGCCTGGGTGGCGCGAAGGCATCTGATTGTGGATACCAGCATCCGCGAAGTATGGTACTTGCCGCGACAGGCCCCGCCGGGGGAGATTCGGTTGCTCGAACTGAATGACCGCCTTGCGGGCGCGGGACCAAAGCCTGAACCGATTGATTTCGGACTGGATGTCGAAGGGGCCAAGTTCAAGTTATTCGTCGCGGACATTACCAGCGAGCAACTCGATCGAATCCAGCAGGATTCGTCATACTTGCCACCCGGTTGGTCTCTGGAAGGGAAAAAAATCTGGAGACGGGGGGCATGACCGAGCATCAGCGGTTGTTCCTCGTGCAAGCCCGCGCGGACCATACCGTCTTTGCCATGTTGCGGCGGCAACCTGAACTGCGGGCGTGCCACGCTCTCCACTATCTGCAAATGGCCACGGAGTTGCTCGGCAAGGCTCATGCCTGGGAGCATGGCCCGCCCACCAAGACGCATCGAGCATTCGTCGCCTTCCTGCGCAGAATCTCACCGAATCGCCAGGCGCAGAAGCAGCTCGGGTTCGAGGGTCAGAACGAAAACTGGGCACACCTGATCCGAAAAAGCGTGCCGTTGGCAAAGCGCATCGAAGACCTCGCGCCGGCCCTGGCGCTCGACGGACCCAACCCCGAATATCCCTGGCCTCGCCTGGACCCGCGCATTGCACCGGCGGAACATTCTTTCGAGGTTTGGCAAGAGTTGCAAGAAACCGCTGCGGGTCGGCAATTCCTGAACATGGTCGAGCGATTGTTCGCGGCGGCCGAGACGTTTCTTTAGGCGATTGACAAGACGCATGGATAAGCACAGCGGAGAACGGCGATGAGATGGTGCCTGGTCCTGGGATTGACATTCATCGGCGGCATGCGGGCAATGGCCGCCCAGGCCGACCGTCCCCCCAACGTCGTCCTCGTCTACGCCGATGACCTGGGCTATGCCGATCTCGGTTGCTTTGGGGCGAAGGGCTGGGAAACTCCGCACCTCGACCGGCTGGCCAAGGAAGGCGTGCGCTGCACCGATTTCTACGTGGCCCAGGCGGTCTGCTCGGCGTCGCGAACGGCGCTGCTCACCGGCTGCTACCCGAACCGCGTCGGCATCCTCGGCGCGCTGGGGCCGGCCAGCAAGCACGGCATCCACGCCAACGAAATGACGCTCGCCGAAGTGCTGAAACAGCGCGGCTACGCGACGGCCATCTACGGCAAATGGCACCTGGGCCATCACCCGCAGTTCCTGCCCGCCCGCCACGGCTTCGACGACTACTTCGGGCTGCCCTACTCCAACGACATGTGGCCCAAGCACCCGACGGCCAAGTTTCCCGACCTGCCGCTGGTCGAGGGCGAGAAGACCATCGCACTCAATCCCGACCAGTCGAAGCTCAGCACCTGGTACGCCGAGCGGGCGGTCCGGTTCATCGAGAAGAGCAAGGACAAGCCGTTCTTCCTTTACTTGCCGCACAGCATGCCGCACGTGCCGATCTTTGTTTCCGACAAGTTCAAGGGCAAGTCGAAGCAGGGACTGTACGGCGACGTCATCATGGAAATCGACTGGTCGGTCGGCGAAATCCTCGCGACCTTGAAGAAGCATCAGCTGGACGACCACACGCTGGTGATCTTCACCTCGGACAACGGCCCCTGGCTGTCGTACGGCCATCACGCCGGTTCGGCGGGAGATCGGAAGAG
>JAGVLI010000058.1 GCA_020054355.1 Planctomycetales bacterium
CTTCCGTGATCTCCAAAGTCATACTGCCGTTGTCGGAAGTGTGCAGCTGCGCGGCAAGCCCCCTGCCGAAAAATCAGCAGCAGGGTGTGAACGATTACCCCGGTGGTCGGCACACTCAACGGTCAGAACCAGGGAGAACTGAACGCGCAAGTTTTCCGCGAAGCAGGGTTGGGCATGGTAGCCCGGCACATCATCGTCCACATCGACGCCACCCGCGCTGACAGCCAGGTCCGTCGCCAGTTGTTCTCGACCAACCGGGAGGGCTTCAAAGATGGGCCAGTGCTGACCAGCCTAACGCAGCATTTGGAGAAGATGATCGAGGAAGACGAAGTCCTCGCCGAGATTGAACGTGAACTGACGGACAAGCTCGCACAGCGAGAGTCGAAATCCACCAACGAAGAGGTCAGGCGACAGGTCCAAAGACTGCTGCTCGAAGCCGGGTTACAAGTGCGGCAGGAAGGCCCTTCAAATGTAGCCGGCGGCTCGGAAACTCGGACGACGTCCGAGAAGCGCAAGGGTAGGCACCGTAAGGCCACCCCACTGCCGACGTTGCCCTACCCGCAGGTGACAAAGTTTTCCATCGTCACTCCGCGTCCGAAGATGAGCGTTCGGATCGGAGACAATGAGACGGTTCTGGTCGAGACAGACGCCGACTCGCGCTTCGATCAGGAAGGGCGTGTGGCGATCAAGACGGAGCCGAACTGCCTGGAGCAGGCAGGTATGGTGCCGCTCCGTGGTGGGCGTGTACGCTGGCGTTTGCGGCCGAGACCGACTGCCAAGGCCGACGACATGGGAAAAATAGTCGTCAGCATCACGAAACCGGACGGCGACCAGTTGCGCGACGAAATCGACTTCGAGGTGTTGCCAGCACGAGAGGAAAAGACCAAGAAAGCAAAAGGATTCGTCCCACCGTTCGAGATTATCCCGAATAATCCCACCGACGATGCGGAAGTCTGGACTACAGTTTGGCCAGACCTGGGTGAGGGAGCTTTGGCGGACGTCCAGACCGGCGTAGCGTATAAACCACTTCCCATCGGGGGCGGCAATACTGTTTACTACTCCACTATCTTTGCTCCGTTTCACGAACAAGTGGAAAAGCTCACGTCAGAAAGCCCTGGCCTGTCGCAACTCTTCCGCACCCAGTACGAGATCTGGATCGCCTACCACGCCATCTTGCAGGAGAACAGCAGAGCTGAAACAGCAACAGCGAGCGACGAGCAAGAAACTGTTGAGGTGGCTCTGGAAGCAGAGCGGACCCGAGTTGCCCGCATGCAGGTTCGACAGGCAAGGGAGACAGCCCAGCTCATGCACAAGGCCATACGAGACCAGTCCGAGTAGCTGAGAAGTTACCGTTGATGATAGTTTGGGCGAAGGAAGCCGCGCCCAGCGGTGGGGTCCGAGACTCGCGCTAAGCGACGCCGTTCATTCGGATTTGGCCGATTGCACCTTCAACCGGACCGTCACCGGCAAGTGATCGCTGTAGCCGCGCTCGCCTTGCTCCTTCTCGCCGCCGAAGCGCCAGGGGCGGCGCTGCTTGTCGCCGGGCCGACTCAGGCTGTTGACTACTTGCACTGTTTCCGGCAGACAGGTCCAGCCGTCCGCGTCCAGCAATCCCGGTGAAATGCAAATCTGATCGTAGATGAACCACTTGTTTTGATAGGTGAGCGTGCCGAAACCGGCCTTGGCGTCCTTGTCGGCCAGCAGTCCTAGCAGCAAGGGTTCCGTGGAAGTGGACTTGCGCACCCGCTCGGCGTCGGCGACGGCCCGCAGGTGCCCGGTGACGCTCAGGGCGTCGGGCGGGTCGTTGAAATCGCCGCAGACCAGCAGATCGACCTTGGGATTGCTCAAGTACATCGCCTTGTACTCGCCGTGAATTTGATCGGCGTACTTGGCGCGGCGCTCGCCGGTTTCGTCGGTGAGCCGGGAGGTCCAGTGCGAGACGATCACGACCAGATCGTGGCCGTCGGCGTCGAGGTGTCCTTCGAGAATCCGCATCTGACTGCCGAGCAACCGCGTGCGGTTGCCCTTCACGGGCAAGCGGGTGATGATGGCCGGCGCGATATGCCGGCCAACCGCGACTTCCTTCATCAGCAGATTGCGATAATGCAGCGACTCGTCGGTCAGCTTCTTGTTGAGCGCCTCGCGGAGCAAGTCGGCGGCGCGCACGCCCTCGACCTCGCAGATGCCCAGGATTTCCGGCCCCTTGCCGTCGTTCAGCTTGAGAATTGCTTCAGTCAAGCGGTCCAGCTTCAATTGCAGGGCGGCGCTGTCGCGGCTGAACCAGTTGTCGTATTCCTCGTCGGCTTGCCCCCGCTTGTCGTTCCGGTCGTCGAACAGGTTCTCCACGTTCCAGAAGCAGAAGAGATAGCCGTCGCCGCCCGCCGTGGGCAGCGGAAACGTGGGCGGGGCCGGCGTGGTGGCCCAGCGATACAGGGCGACGATCAGCACGATAGCGATCACCAGCAGGGTCACGCCCGTGGATTGTTGCCGACGTTTGCGCATGGCTGGACCTTTCAGGTCAACAAGACAAGTCGGGCGGTTTCGCGGCGCGGCTTGCAAAGCCGCAAGCGGCGCGGCTTGCGTAGCCGCCAGCGGCGCATCCGTGCAAATC
>JAGVLI010000212.1 GCA_020054355.1 Planctomycetales bacterium
AAATCGACGTTCCAGTCGTGCAGTTCCATGACCACGTTGCCCGCCGCGTGCGCCAGATCGAAACCGACGATGCAGCCCTGCGCGCGGGCCAGCGCGGCAATGCGCTGCATGTCGAAGCACCGGCCGGTGAAGAAATTGACGCCGCTCAGCAGCACGACCGCGAGCTGTTTTCCTTGAGTGTGCAGCAGTGCCTCGATGTCTTCCGCGCGGATCGTGCGTTCGCCGTCGCGCGGCCGCAGCGTCAAGAGCGTGCTGCGCGGATCGAGGCCCCGGCAGGCGATGTGCGAGGCGACGGCGTAGCGGTCGGATGGGAAGGTCGGTTCGTCGATCAGGATGCAATGGCGATCGGCCGTCGGGCGATAGAAGGTCGTCAGCAACAGGTGCAGATTGACCGTCAGGCTGTTCATCATCACGACTTCGCCGGGGCACGCGCCGACCAGCCGCGCGCCGCTTTCCCGAAGCAGTTCGTGATACGAGTACCAGGGATTCTGTTCCTTGAAGTGGCCGGCGACTCCCAGCCTGGCCCAGTCGTCGAGTTCCTGTTCGATCAGCGAACGCACGGCCTGCGGTTGCAGGCCCAGGGAATGGCCGCAGAAGTAGATGGCGGGCTGCCCGTCGGCACGGCGCGGAAGCAGAAATTGGTCGCGATAGTGCCGCAGCGGATCGGCGGCATCCAGGCTGCGTGCGAAGTCGAGCGTTGGCTGATAGTGCATGGTCCGCGAGTCCGTGGTGAATTCTCCCGTTGCACGGACCATCATTCTATCCGACGCAGCTTGGACGCCATCGTTCCGCCCGATCGCCGATCTTGAAATGAAAGAGCTAACAGCTATCAGCTACTAGCTATCAGCTAAAAAGCGCCGCCTCGGCAGTCCGAGAAACTCCAGGGCGGTGCCGGCCTGAAGCCGCTCGCGCTCGGCCGGCTGCAACTCCGGCAACGAGGCGATGAGCTTGCCCGGCTCGGTCTCGCCCAGCGGAAACGGATAATCGCTCCCCAGCGCGATCCGCTGCACGCCGATCAGGCGGATCAGTTGCCGCAGCGCGTCGGCGTCGTGGACCAGGGAATCGAGGTAGAACTTGCCGAGATAGCTGCGGGGGTTGCTCGCCCCGTTGATCCCGCATAAGTCGTGGCGGGCGCGATAGCCCTGCTCGATGCGGCCGATGGTGCCCGGAAACGCCCCACCGCCGTGGGCGAAGGCGATGCGCAGCTTCGGCAAGCGCTCCAGCACGCCGCCGAAGATCAGGGAGCAAATCGCCAGCGAGGTTTCCGCCGGCATGCCGACCAGCCAGCTGAGAAAGTATCGGCCCATGCGCTCCCTGGCCATCACGTCCCAGGGATGGACGAAGACGGCGGCCTGCAAGCGCTGGGCGGCTTCAAAAACGGGAAACAACTCCGGCTGATCGAGGTTCCAGCCGTTGACGTGGCTGCCGATCTGCACGCCCGCCAGGCCCAGTTCCTTGATGCAGCGTTCCAGTTCGCGCACCGCCAGGTCGGGGGCTTGCATCGGCAGCGTGCCCAGGCCGACGAAGCGCTTTGGATACTTGCCGACGATTTCGGCGAGGTGATCGTTGAGCAGATGCGCCAGGTCGGCGGCGTCGTCCGGCTTGGCCCAGTAGCTGAACATGACCGGCACGGTCGAGAGGACTTGCACGTCGATGCCATGCTGCTTGCAGTCGGCGATGCGGCGGCGCGGGCTCCAGCAGTTGTCGGCGATCTCGCGGAACAGCTGGCCGTCGATCATCATGCGCGCGCAGCCAGGGCCGGCATGCTCCAGCTGCACGAAGCCGCCGTAGCCGTAGCGCCGCCGGAGATTGGGCCAGCTGCGCGGCAGGATGTGCGTGTGCAGGTCGATTTTCATTTGTTTGGTCACTGGTCAATGGTCACTTGTCATTTACGGGGCTGCGCGCCGCGTTTTTCAAGAGACCAAAGACCAGTGACCAGTGACCAGTGACTAATGGGCATCAGCCGCGCCGCATGCCTTGCAGGTCCGCAATGCCGCGTTGCCGTTGAACTCCTCCAGCGCGGCCTTGATCTGCTTGCCAATGTCAACGGGTTGAAACGCGACGTCGTGCAGCACCCCGCCGCACTTCTGGCAGTACCAGCGCAGATGATGGTCCTCGGTGAACGCCTTGGGCTGCTCCACGACTAGGCCGACGGTATTCGCGGGCCGGCGCGGCGAGTGCGGCACTTTGGCCGGCAGCAGGAAAATCTCGCCCTGCTTGATGGGCACGTCGCGCGGCTGGCCGTCCTCGATGATCTTCAGGACGATGTCGCCTTCCACCTGATAGAACAACTCCTCGCCGGGATTGATGTGGTAATCGGTCCGCGCGTTTGGCCCGCCGACGACCATCACCAGAAAGTTGCTGTTCCAGATGCAGGCGTTGCCCACCGGCGGCTTGAGCAGGTGGCGGTTGTCGGCGATCCAGCCTTGCAGATTGAAGGGCGCCAAGGTGGCCATGATTGGATTCTCCTGCGCGGGTTGCGGCTCGAGTTCAGGCTATGCGCTGGCGCGCGCTTTCGCAATTGCAAACTCGGCCGCACAATCGGCATCTTCGGCACAGCTTTCGCGGATGTGCGGCGGCTGTCCCGCACGGCGGTTGCCGGCCGGCGCGCGGCGTGCTTTACTGAGTACAGTTTTCTTCCCAAGCCGGCCGCTCGGCGGCCGGACGAATCTTCGGC
>JAGVLI010000898.1 GCA_020054355.1 Planctomycetales bacterium
CGCGGTGGCACTCGCGGCGTCACTTGCTCAGGAAGCCACCGCCGCGACGCCCTTGATGCCCTTGCTGCTGCTGAAACTGGCCGCCGCGCGCACGGGGCCAACCGCCACCGCGGTCGTCTGGGCGGACAGCGTCTTGCAAACCCTGTACTGGGCGAAAATCAAATTGCTCGGCTTCGCCGTGGCCACCGTCTTGACCCTGGCCTTGACGGGGACCGTGGCGGTCAAACTGGCCGGCCTGGAAGGTGCGACGCGGACCGAGGGACCGATGGCACGGCCAGCGAGTGGGCTGGTGCCTCCCGCGTCGCCCTTCCGGCTTCATATCGCTCCGAAAGCGGACGAAAGGAACTTCTGCCCGGCGGACGCGGTGGTCTATTCACCCGACGGCCAAACGCTGGCGGCCGGACGGTGCGACGGCACGGTACGGCTCTGGGATGCCGGCACTGGCCAGCAGAAAGCCAGCTTGCGCGGACACGTTAGTCGGGCGCGGGCCGTCGCCTTCGCGCCCGATGGCAAGACGCTGGCCTCCAGCAGCTTCGACGGCGTCCTCAAGCTCTGGGACTCGACCACGCAACAGGAGACGGCTTCCATCAAGGCACATTCCCAGATCATCTGGTCGCTGGCCTTCGCACCAGATGGCAAGACGCTGGCGACCGCGGCCTGGGATGGCACCGTCAAGCTCTGGGACACGGCACCACTCCGGGAACGCACGATCTTGAAGGGGCATGCCGGACGGGTCAACGCCGTCGCTTTCGCGCCGCGCGGACCAGCCCTGCTTGCCAGCGGCGGCGGCGACGGCACGATCAAGCTCTGGAACCTCGCGACCGGCGGAGTGAAGACCACCTTGGCCAAGGGCCTGGGCGAAGTCAGCAGCGTGGCCTTCTCCGCCGACGGCCGATTCCTGGCCGCTGCCAGTCTGACGAACGACATCCGTATCTGGGAAATCGCCACGGGCCGCGAACACCGGCGCCTGGCAAAGACCGGCGCGACCGCTTTGACGTTTTCACCAGATGGCGCGATCCTGGCGGCCGCCGCGCTCGACAACACGACCACGCTCTGGGACTGGAATGCCGACCAACCCAGCCGCACCGTCGCTCCGTACGGCGGCTGGTCGGCGGTCTTCGCGCCGAAGGGCAACGCCCTGGCCGTCGCCGGTTCCGGACATGTCCGGGTACTGGACCCCACAGCGCTGTCGGCCGATGCTTCTTCCACCACGAACCGTTGAATTGCAGACCGATGAACGACTTTTTCCGGCGATACCCGACCGGCGCGGAGACGGTCTGTCCTCGCAGGGAAGTACACCAGGCAACCATCGAAGGAAATCGACGATGCTTCTCCAATCCAAGTTGAAATTTCGCTGTTCGGCGTGCCATTCGACCCTGAAGGTGCCGTTGCACCGGCGCGGAACTTATCTGCATTGTCCGCGCTGCCATCAACGGTTGCAGGCGCCGCTGTCGAGCGAAACCCGGGCGGCTGCCCCACCCGACGAAGCGCCGTCCGAGGTACTGCACATGCTTCCGGCCATCCTACGATTCGCGGCGTGGACGGTGTGCGTCGGCTGGGTTTCGTTCCTGGTCTGGCTTCACTGCAACCCGCTGGACTTGCTGAAAGGCACGGTTCCCGGATTGTCGATCTCGCTGGCAGTCGGTGTGCAACTCCTGGGAGCGTACATCGCTGCACGGGCAGTGGAGAGCGTGACGCGCTGAGCCAGTTGAGTGGTCCGCACAGCGGACCCTACGGAATTCCGTAGGGTCCGCACAGCGGACCAAACGCTCTTCGCACGGCCGCTTACTTCTGGCTCACCAGAAACGCGATCAGATCGACGAACTCCTCGGCCGTCAGCTTCTTTTCCAGGCCGTCAGGCATCGTGCTTTGCGGCGACGGCCGGCGTTCGTCGATGTCCCGCTTGGCGATCTCGAACTTCTTGCCTTGGTTGTCGGCCAGCGTCAGCAGAGTTTCGGATTCCGCCACTTTCACGCCAATCAGCACCTTGCCGTCCTTGAGGCCGACTACCTGCGTCTCGAAGCTGGCCGCAATGGTCCGGCTCGGCTCCAGGATGGATTCGACGATGTAGACGCGGGCGAAACGGCTGCCCAGGCGCGACAACTCAGGGCCAAACCGTTCGCCCTGGTCGCCCAGCCGATGGCACTTCAGGCACTGCGTCTTTTCCACGTCGAGAAAGAGCAGTCGGCCGCGCGCGGCGTTGCCGGCGCGCGACAGGGCGGCTTGCGTCAGCTTTTCGTGCTCGGCGGACGAGCTTTTTCGCCGGAAGCGCAGCGCGAACTCCGGCGACTTCGCCGCCGACACTTGCACCACGACACGGTTTGGCCCTTTGATGAGCGTGCCGTCGAAGCGGTCGCCGTCGGGCTGAAACGCGCGGATTTCGTTCCGTTCGTGGAGCAGCTTGCCGTTCAGCCAGACCCGTAACGTGCCGCCGCTCGCGCCCAGGAACTGAACTGGAGCCGGTTCCGCAGCCTGGAGGTCCGCATAGGCCAGCCAGCTCATGTCGCCGCTTACGGCTTTGCCCAGATTGATGCGCGAATCGCTGCCCATGCCGAACAGCGCTGGCCAGCGCGGTACTTTCTGTCCCGGCTTGCCTAGCTGCTCGATCAGCGGCTTGGCCTGGGCAGGCGACAGCGGTTCGCTCGCCTGCCAGCGCACCAGCACGCCGCTGACGCCTTGCAGGTCGGCCGTCGCGGAATCCAGTTGCTGACGGATTTCCTGAGACAGAGTGGAATCGCCACTCCACTTCGTCAGCATGCGGACGACGGGCGGCAAGACCTCGGCCGACGGCTGGCGGCGCGCCAGTTCGATCACTGCCTTCGCTTGCTCCGGCCCGCCTAGGTCGGCAATGCACAACAGGGCAGCCAGCTGCGACTCGCTATCGGCCAGCGCGACGACCGCCAGCGGCACGACGCGCGGTTCCTTCAACAGGCTCAGCGACTCGAAACTGGCCCGACGCATGCCGCCGTCCGGGTCTTTCGTCAATTTCAACAAGGGATCGAGCATGGCCCGGATGCCGAGTTTGCCGGCGGCGGTCACTGCGGCGCGGCGTACGCGGACATCGATATCCGTGAAGTGCTTGCCGATCCAATCACCGGCTTCCGCGATGTTCAGCTCGCCTGCTGCTTCGACGGCGGCTGCTCGTACCGACTCATCCGGCGCATTGATCTTGGCCAGCACCAGCGGCGCGGACTTGAGCTTGGGCCGTTTCGCCAGCAGCCGGAACGCCTCCACCAGCACCGGGCCGTCTTCGAGCTTGCCAGCCAACCCCAGCAGTTGGGATTCATCTTTCAAACCCGTGGCATAGAGGTGCAGCGCGGCCAGGCGATTGATCGAACGAAATTCGCGGTCGCCGGCCACCAGGGCCTGCAAGTCGTGGACCTTGTCGGCCGGTTGCTCGCGCAGGGCATCGAGGAGCGCGGTCACGGCTTCCGGTTCGCGTTCCTGCCGCAGCCAGGCGTCGAGCCGGTCCAGATGCGCGGGGATTTTTTCCCGCTGCATGCGTTTCAAGACGAAGAGCCGGGTCGCCACGTCGGCGTGGGCCAGCTGCAGGTTCAGCGCCTGTTCGATGGCTTCGGTCCGCTCCCAGGCCACGGTGTTGGCGGGGCGGGGCGGCGGCCGATAGCCCCAATAGACCCACTCGGCGGGCTTGCGGTGGATGCGCGTCAGCAGGTCGGCGTACTCCCGGCAGCGCTGCGGATCTTTCTCCTTCGCCAGTCGTTGCAGGATGCCGTCCACGATTTCCGGCTGAAAACTCCCGGCGATGGCGCGCCGGGCAAGGTTGCGAATCAAGGCCACGTCCGCGTCGTCGAGCAATGCCAGGACCTGCGCGTGGGCCGTGGAGCGGCGCAAGGCTTGTTGAGCGGCATGAAGCAGCGCGTCGTCCACCTTGGCGAGAAAAGGCCTCAGATTGCTCAATTTGCCGGGCAACTCCGGCCAATCGAGCCGCCCCAGCGCGATCAGCAGCTCGCGGTTGACATGATCGCCGGGGGTGAATGGCACCTTGGCCAAGCGCGCGGCAATCTTGGGATCGGCTCGCACCGGGTCGAGCGGATTGGGGCCAAGTGCGGGATCGTGGCGGTCGGCCAGCACGCGGATGGCCTGGACCTGCACGCGCGGCTCGGCGGCGTCTTCCGCCAGGCGAAAGAACTCCTCGTCGTCGGCTCCCAGGTGATGGAGCAGCCAGACGGCATGAAGCCGGCCGCGCACGCCGAGTTTCATTTGCCGCAGCGCGTCGCGCACGGCTTGCAGGCTGTCCTTGCCGCCACGTTCCAGGGCAAGCTGCGCGTCGAGGCGTACCGCGTAGCTCTCGGAGTCGAGTTGCTGAAGCCGATCCGCCAGCGCGGCGCCGCGCGGCGCCGGCTTGAG
>JAGVLI010000629.1 GCA_020054355.1 Planctomycetales bacterium
CCGACGACAAGAAAGACGATCCCTTCGGCGGTTTCATTCTCGGCGTGCAGAGCTACACCTTCCGGGAATTCGACCTCGAAGGCGCGCTCAAGCGCACCAAGGACCTGGGCCTGCACTACGGCGAGTTCTACCAGAAGCACTGCCCGTTGAACGCCACCCCGGAACAGCTCAAGGTTTTCCAGAAGATTTGCAAGGACTACGACGTCACCCCGGTGGCCTGGGGCGTGCAGGGCTTCGGCAAGGACCACGAGGCGAACAAGAAGATCTTCGAGTTCGCCAAGGCGCTCGGCCTGAAGAACATCAGCGCCGACCCCAGCCCGGACAGCTTCGACAGCCTGGACAAGCTCTGCGAGGAATACAAGGTGCCGATCGCCATCCACCCGCACGGGCCGGGGCACCGCTGGAACTCGGCGGAGGTCATCCTGAAAGCGGTCAAGGACCACAACCCGCTGATCGGCACCTGCCTGGACACCGGCCATCTGATCCGCATGGCCCAGATCAACGTCAAGCTCGATCCCGCCGAGGAAGTGCGCAAGATGGGCGCGCGGAACTTCGGCATGCACCTCAAGGACCACGACAACCAGCGCAAGACCGACGTGATCTACGGCAAGGACGGCGGCGTGCTCGACGTGGTCGCCATCCTCAAGGCGCTGCGCGAGGTCAAGTTCAAGGGCACCATCAGCATCGAATACGAGGCCAACCCCAAGGAGCCGACCGCCGACGTGAAAGCCTGCGTCGAGATCTTCAAGGAAGCGGTGAAGAAGCTGGCCTGAGTTTCCCGGACCTCTCCCGGCCGTCGTCCCGGTTTCCGGGGCGGCGGCCGTTGGCTTTTGGTAGAATGCTCGCGAACATGACGGACCACCGAGTAGTGCCGCGGAACGACTCGCTCATGACTTTCGCCAATCCACCCACTGAACTCTACTCGGAAATCCCAGGCTCCACCTCCGTGAGCTTGCTGGAACGGGTCAAGGCCCACGATCAGGAAGCCTGGCGTCGGCTGGTGCAACTCTATGGCCCGCTCGTCTATCAGTGGTGCCGGCGCTGGGAACTGCGCCCCGACGACGTGGCTGACATCTTTCAGGAAGTGTTCCAGGCCGTGGCGGCGCAAATCTCCTCGTTTCGCCGCGATCGTCCGGGCGACAGTTTTCGCGGCTGGCTGTGGACCATCGCCCGCCATAAGATTGCCGATCATTTTCGCCGGCAGGGCAGGGGACCGGTAGCCGCCGGCGGCTCCGACGCGCAGCAACGCCTGCTGGAACTTCCCGAACCGCCGGCCGAGGCCGATCCATCCACTGCGGACGGCAGCCTGGTGCAGCGTGCCCTGGAACATATCCGGGGTGAATTCGAGGAGCGCACCTGGAGCATGTTCTGGCGGGCCACCGTCGATGGCCACGCCACCCGCGACATCGCCGCCGACCTGGGCGTGACACCCGATGCGGTACGTGTCGCCAAGTCTCGTATCCTCAAGCGCTTGCGGCAGGAGCTGACCGACCTGGGCGAAGCCTGACCCTTCAGCCGCGCCGCTTGCGGCTTTGCACGCCCGAGCGCTCGCCTCCGGCTCGCGGCGAAACGGTTTCTCCGACTGTGTTACGCGCCCACGATGTTACTACCGGAATCATTCGCCACCGCGCCCACCGGAGTTCGGTCATGAAACTCGCCGCTTGCCCCAGTCGGGACGACCTCGCCGCCTTCGCCCTCGGCAAACTGCCGGACGCCTCCTGGCGCTCCATCGCCGAGCACAGCGGCCAGTGCGCCCACTGCCAAAAGTCGCTCCATGACCTGGATGCGGTCTCCGATCCCCTCATCCTGCAAATCCGCAATCGCCGCTTGCAGGCGCTCGCTCCGGAGTTGCTTTCCCTGCTGAAGAAGGCGGAAGGCATCGGCGTCCAGGGCGGGAGCAACACGGTGCCGCCTGGACAGACGCTGCACGGCAACCCCGCGCAATTGACTCAGGAAGCGAAGCAAGTGCTGGCCCCGCCGCAAGCCGCCGACGAGATCGGCCGGCTGGGGCCGTATCGCGTCCTCAAGCTGCTGGGGCAGGGGGGCATGGGCATGGTCTTCCTGGCCGAAGACCCGAAGCTCCAGCGGACCGTGGCCCTGAAAGTGATGCTGCCGGCCGTGGCCGTCAATGCGACCGCCAAGGAACGCTTCCTGCGCGAAGCCCGCGCCACCGCCGCCATCGAGCACGATCACATCGTCGCCATCCATCAAGTGGATGAAGACCGGGGCATGCCGTTCCTGGCCATGCAGCTGCTCAAGGGCATGTCGCTGGAAGACTACCTCAAGAAGGTGAAAGAGACGAAGAAGCCGGTCACGCTCGGCCAGATTCTCAAGCTGGGCCGGGAGCTGGCCAAGGGGCTGGCCGTCGCCCACGAGCGCGGGTTGATCCACCGCGACATCAAGCCGGCCAACGTCTGGCTCGACGCCACTGCGGGCGGCCGGGTCAAAATTCTCGACTTCGGCCTGGCCCGGCCGGCCGCCGCCGATTCGACCATCACGCAGAGCGGCATGATTGTCGGCACACCCGCGTACATGGCCCCGGAGCAAGCCACGGGCCAGCAGATCGACGGCCGGGCCGACCTGTTCAGCCTGGGCGTGGTGCTCTATCGCCTGTGCAGCGGCCGGCTGCCCTGGAAGGGCGAAACGGCGATGGGCACCCTGATGGCCGTCGCCACCGAGGACCCGCCGA
>JAGVLI010000619.1 GCA_020054355.1 Planctomycetales bacterium
GCATCAAGGGCCAGCGCCGCGAAGTGCGCCGGCTGCTGGCGGAGCAATCCCGCCAGCTGCTGCGGGCTTACCGCAGCGCGGAAACGGTCGAGCCGGCGACGTGTCCTTTGCGGCGCGCCCTGGTCAAATCTCCGAGTACGGAGTCGGCGTCAGGATGACGTTCGTGATCCGCGAGACGATTTCCTTATCGGCGTATTCGGGAATCGCTTTCAGCTTGAGCCATTCCGGATCGTCGCGGAACTTGCCCCAGGCGGCTTTCCGGCCGTCGTCGTCGGGAAACACCAGCAAGTAAGTCAGGTTCGGCATGGCACCCCCGACGAGCGTTTCGCCGAAGAACACCGGCGACAGGCCGACCCGGCGGAAGATGGCCAACTCTCCCCGATTGAACATTTCGATCTTCTTCCGCGCGGCCCGTTCGTTATGGCTTTCGTAGATGCGCAGATTCAAGAGGCGCGGCTTGTCGGCGGCCGGCTTCTCCAGCTTCGGCATGCCGTCAATCGCGCCCAGCAGCGAGCTTTCGATGCGCGCGTAAACCGGATCGGCGGCGGGGGCTGCCAGGTACTCGGCGGCGAGCTTGCGATACTCGGCATCGTCGGCCAGCCGGCCCGCCAGACCAGCGCAATGGTCGGCCGACGGATGGACGATCAGCACGACCACCTTGGTCTGCTCGGCGTTCGACTTGTCCACGAACACGCCCACAGGGCCAAGGCTGAAACGCTTGACGGTCGGTATGAAGGCTTTGCTCAGATACTGGTCGAGCAACGGCAGTTTCGCGGGCTTGAGCGTGTAAGTCCGGAGTTCGTAGTGCTCGCGAACCAGGCGCGGGGGATCGACGGCGCTGGCCGTGCCGGCGGCTGTCAGCGCGGAGGCGACCGAAGTCTGGATGAACGAACGGCGTTCCATGATGTGATTCCAGGTTGCAGAGTTTTCTCGCTCCATATCTCGCTGCGAAAGCTAATTCACTCCTTTTTGGCGGGCGCCGGCTCCGGCGGCTTCTTCAGGAACGGCACCGGCTTCAGTTCGAGCTTCTTGACGGATTGCAGATAGTCGAGCACCTTTTCCGCCTCCTTGCCGCCCACTTGCGCGTGGAAGTGCAGCGAGAAGCCGTGCGGACCTTTCGCGTCGATCAGCTTGGGCTGCAACGTCAAGAATGCCTTGACCGTGTCGAGCTGGCCGAGCATCGTGGCGCAGAACAAGTCGGGCCGCGCTCCCTTCTCCAGCAGGAATTCGACGATGTCGCGCCGGCCCATGTGGGAAGCGCCGCCCAGCCCTGACTCCCAATCTCCGCCGCCCCAGTCCATCGTCCCGTTGACCAGCGCCGGTTCCTTTTCGAGCAGCGCTTTCACCATCGCCAGATCGGAATGGGCGAAGATGACGAAATCCTGAACCAGCACGCGATTCAACTGCTGCCGTTTCCAGGACGGCTTGAATTTCGGCGCTTCGTAGTCGCGCGTGAAGGGGGCTTCGGTCGGCCCGAGCGGTTTCGGCGGGTCGGTCTTGGGCTGCTCATCGGCGGCGAGCAAGCCATGCGACGTGCCCAGGACCAGCCCGGTGGTCAGCGTCGCGAACGACCGTCGGGATAGCAATTCGGACATGGTGAGTTCCTCGAAACAGAGTACGGCTTCCCTGGTCAGCATACCATTCTTGCCGTCCGCCGCGAACAAGCACTTGGCTTCCGTCTCGTTTTTCGGCGCTCTCCGCTTGACTTCGTGTCGATTATACACTAATAATAGTGTAGAAATGACACTAAGGAGTCGGCATGAGTTCCACCTATGAATATCCCCGTCCCGCGCTGGCCGTGGACGCCGTCGTCTTCGGCCTGGATGATGAGGACCTCAAGGTGCTGCTCATCCGCCGCGATCTGGAACCCTTCCGCGACAGGTGGGCCTTGCCCGGCGGCTTCGTCCGGATCGAAGAATCCCTGGAACAGGCGGTGCGCCGGGAATTACAGGAAGAAACCGGCATCGCGCAGGTCTTCCTCGAACAGCTTTACACCTTTGGCGCGGTGGACCGTGATCCGCGCGAGCGCGTGGTGGCCGTCGCCTACTATGCCCTGGTCAAGCTGAGCGATCATCGCATCAAGGCCGCCACCGATGCCCGCGACGCCGCCTGGTTTGCCGTGTCCGAGGCGCGCGGGCTGGCCTTCGATCACGAACGCATCCTGGCCGTGGCCCTGGAACGGCTCAAGAACAAGGTGCGCTATCAGCCGATCGGCTTCGAGTTGCTGCCGCCGCAGTTCACGCTTTCCCAATTGCAACGGCTCTACGAGACGATCCTGGAGCAGCCGCTCGATAAGCGCAACTTCCGCAAGAAAATCCTCGGCATGGATTTCCTGGTCGCCCTGGACGAAGTGCAGAAGGATGTGGCCCATCGCGCCGCCCGGCTGTACCGCTTCGACCGCAAGAAGTATCAGCAGCTGCAAAAGCACGGTTTCAACTTCGAGATCTGAAGGCGAACCCCGCTGGCGGAAACGCTGTCTCTACTATGGTCGAGTTTCACATCAAACATGAATGCCGGCACCTCGGGAGCAATCATGGACAGCCTCAAGCCGGGAACGGCGAACCTCTGTGCTTCCGTGCTGTCCTGGCTGTTCGACGGCTACTGGCCGACCGCGGAACAGCCCGATCCCGGCCCGGTGCGAGTGCCAGGGCAGAGACACTGCTACACCTTGCAGCGCTTGCTCGCCGTGGGTGACGTGGCGGATGTTCATCTGGCCAGCGCCGAGAACGAGCCAGAAGCGCACTACCTGGTCAAAGCGTCCCGCGTTCCCGAAGGCGGCCCGCTGCTGGACAACGAACGCAAGACCCTCGCCCAGCTGCTGACAGCCGCCGGGGAAACCACTTACCGGAAGTATCTGCCGACCTTGATCGAGTCGTTCCCGGCGACGGATCGCATTGCCAAGCGGATCAACGTCTTTCGGGCGGAACCAGGGTTCCGCACGTTGGAGCAGGTTCACGAGCAACTTCCCGCGCTCGATGGCCGGCACCTGGGCTGGATCTTCAACCGACTGCTGACAGTCCTGGGCTTTTGCCATCGCCAGGGCATCTTGCACGGAGCGATCTTGCCGTGCCATGTGCTAATTCATCCCGGCAATCATGGGTTACGACTGGTCGGCTGGGGCCAAAGCGTCAAAGCCAATCACCGCATCAAGACCATTGTCGCGCGCTATCGGGATTGGTATCCGCGCGAAGTGCCGACGAAGCAGGCGGCGGTTCCCGCCACGGACCTGTTCCTGGCAGCGCGCTGCCTGTTGTACCTGGCGGGCGGCGATCCCGTGACCAACTGGCTGCCCGATGCCGTGCCGCCGCCGCTGCAACGATTCATCCAGACCTGTTTGCTGCCTGGCCCTGGCATGCGTCCGGACGATGCCTGGGCAGTGCTGGAGGAATTCAACGAAGTGCTCCGTCAACTCTACGGTCCCCCGAAGTTTCACGAACTCGATCTCTCATAAGGAGGCCACATGGGAACCACACGTTGGTCGGACGACCACTACCGCGATCGCGCCAAGCTCCGGGCCGCCACCGGCAAGGACGCTTTCGAGCACGACCACGCCATTCGCACCGGAGAAGTCACTTGCGCTGTCCATCAGAAGATGAACCCGCGCGGCGTGCGCTTCCGCGAATCGCGCGACTGCGACAGCCATCCGCGCAGCCATGCCGTCGGCGTCCTCTTCGACGTGACGGGCAGCATGCAGGGCGTGCCGCGCATCTTGCAAGCCAACTTGCCGAAGCTGATGGGGCTGCTGATCCGCAAGGGTTATCTGGAGCATCCGCACATCCTGATCGGTGCCATCGGCGATGCCACCTGCGATACCGCGCCGCTGCAAGTCGGCCAGTTCGAGTCGGGCATCGAAATCGAGGAAGACCTCGCCAAGCTCTTTTTGGAAGGCGGCGGTGGCGGCCAGACGACGGAGTCCTACGAACTGGCGATGTACTTCATGTCCCGGCACACCGCCATCGATTGCCAGGAGAAACGCGGCCAGCGCGGCTACCTCTTCATCATCGGCGACGAGATGCCCTATCCGAAAGTGAAGCGCAAGGAAGTGAAGGCGCACATCGGCAATGGGCTGCAAGCCGACCTGCCCATCGAGGAACTGCTTGCGGAATTGCAGCAGAAGTACGACGTGTACTATGTGCTGCCGAAAATGACGCAGCACTGGAGCAACCGCGCCGTGCATAAACGCTGGGTGGAACTGTTGGGTCAGAACGTGCTGCGGCTGGAGGAACCGGCGGCAATTTGCGAGCTGATTGCCTCGACCATCGGCCTAGCCGAGGGCAAAGCGGACTGGGAGCACCTGGCCGAAGACCTGCAGGAAGCCGGTTCGTCCGAGGAAATTTGCCGGGAGGTACGGAAAACCCTGGTCGATCTCGGAGCAGAGCGCCACGCGAAAGGCATCCCCGTCCGCGTGCCGGAGTCCGGGGAGCCGGTTGGAATCATGCGGCTGTGAGATTTGTCCACGCTCGGCGTGGCGGCTGACCCGCGGACCGCCGGTCTCTGGATGATGCACTCGGACTTGGCCGACCAACCCATGTCGTGAACTAGCTGACAGCTATCAGCTGATAGCTGTCAGCTAGTTCAGGTTCTTTCAAACCTTGTGGGACCGCGCGCCCCTTGCAGCGGGGTGTTCGCTTCACCGAACAAATCCCAGGGCAACTCCTTCGGGCGCTGCCCACTTGCTCGATTCCATGCCCGATGCCGCCGTAAAGAAAATCGAACGCACCATTTGAAAAGAAAGAACACCCACTGCTTGCGGCAATCGAGTAAGGTTGTATCAGCAAAGGGATAGCTACCCTTGCCGCCACTGCGCCTGCTTCGGTTCCTGCCACCCGGAACCGCGGATCATTGCCGAACACTGCCAGTACCACCCGCCACACGGCCCGGACTTTGTCGAGCGACTGCCACAAAACGCTCGTCGGCCGGGCCAGGGAGAACCGTCATGCTGAACATCGGTCGTGCCGCCAGCAACTGCCAAGGTGTCAGCCGTCGGGAAATCCTTCAGATTGGCAGTCTGGGAGCGCTGGGCTTGAC
>JAGVLI010000784.1 GCA_020054355.1 Planctomycetales bacterium
CACGGACGCTCTTCCGATCTGTGCTGCTGGCGCGCGGCGGCGGACAACCGGAAACCATCGACGTGGCCGGCCGGTCCACGGTCATCCTGCACGGCGGCGAGGGCGCGCCTTTCGTCTACCTGCACAGCACCCTCGGCGAGTCGTTCATGTGGTTTCCCTTCTATCAAACCTGGTCGAAGCAGTTCAAAGTCTATGCGCCGACCCATCCCGGCTTTGGCGCCAGCGCCGGTTTCGACCGCATCGACACGGTGGAAGACATGGCCTTTCACTACGTCGAACTGCTCGACGCGCTCGGACTGGAGCAGGTCAACCTGGGCGGCGTCAGTCTCGGCGGCTGGATCGCGGCCGAGTTCGCCGTCCGCTGGCCGGAGCGCGTCCGCAAGCTCTGGATCGCCGGCGCGCCGGGCCTGTGGGTCGAGGAGGAACCGCTGCCCGACATGTTCCGCTGGATGCGCGAGCCGGCCAAGCTGCGGGAACTGTGCTTTCACGAACCCAATTCGAGCATCGCCCGCATGATCTTTCCGGACGATGCCGACGACGAACGCCGAATGAAAGGTTATCAGGCGCTGACGGTCCTGGCCCGTCTGGTCTGGGACCGGCCCTACGATCCCAAGCTGGCCGAGCGGCTGCGTCGTGTGCAGTGTCCCGTGCTGCTGCTCTGGGGTGCAAACGATCGCCTGGTGCCGCCCAGCTACGGCGAGGCTTACCGCAAACACTTGCCGCAAGCGGAAATGAAACGCATTCCGAATTGCGGCCATCTCTTGATGTTCGAGCGGGAAAAGGAGTTCGTCGAGATTGTAGCCAACTTTTGCAAGTGAGGGTGGCGCCGCAAATGCCGTAGGTCAGGCTTTCCAGCCTGACAGTCAGGCTGGAAAGCCTGACCTACGTTGCATGGTTTCCGTGCGCGTTAATTACACATAGACAAATCTTAGGCCAATCCGCCTTTCTATTGCTACGCTTTTTCGCCTGGGTATAGTTTTAATCGTGGTCGTGATTCAGCATCTTGTGCTGGATCAACCACTCATTCCCACCCCCGGGCGACCCTGCCACCGAGTCGCCCCCAGCCGTGGAAAGGAGCGTGGCCCATGATTACCCCCCGCCACCTTCTGCTCCTCTCTGCCGCTTCCTTCGGCCTGATCCTGCAACCGGCCCGAGCCGATGAGAAGCCGTTTCGCCAAATGATCGATCAAGAAATCAAGGCTGCCTGGCAGCGCGAGAACGTCAAGCCCGCGCCGCGATCGAGCGATGCGGAATTCCTGCGTCGCATCCATCTCGATCTGGTCGGCACCATTCCGACCCACGACGAAGCCCGGCAGTTCCTCCAGGACACGGACGAGCAGAAGCGCGCCAAGCTGATCGACCGCCTGCTCGAAGACCCGCGCTTCGCCCAGCAGCAAGCCAGCGTCTGGGACTTGGCCATCTTCGGCCGTCAGCCTCCGGGCGGAGAAGTGACCCGCCGCCGGGACGTCTTCCAGAAATGGCTGCAAGAGAAGTTCGCCAAGAATGAACCCTACGACGTCTGGGTCAAGGAAGTGCTGAATGCCGAGGGCAACACTTCCGAAGTCGGCCCGGCGATGTTCTATGCCCAGTTCCGCAATCAGCCGGAAGAGGCGGCGATGGCCGTCAGCCGGATTTTCCTGGGCACCCAACTGCAATGCGCCCGCTGCCACGACCACCCGTTCGACAAATGGCAGCAGCTGGACTTCTACGGCATGGCAGGCTTTTTCGCCCGACTGGTGTTCGTCGAAGGCGGCAACGCCAACCAGCGCTCGATGTTGATCGGCGAGAAGCGCACCGGCGAGGTCATGTTCTCCGGTCCAGTCACCGAACAGGTGCCCGGCAAGAAGGGCACGCCGGTCCAGGCGAAATTCCTGGGCAGCACCCCGCTGGAAGAGCCGGCACTGCCGGCCGGCTTCAAGGATGTCGAGGTCAAGGGTGCCAAGACGTTTCCCAAGCCGGACTTCTCCCGCAAGGAAAAGCTGGCCGAGTGGGTGGTCGCCCCCGAAAACCCCTACTTCGCCAAGGCGGTGGCCAACCGCGTCTGGGCGCAGTTCATGGGCCGGGGCGTGGTCCACCTGGTCGATAACCTCAGCGACAAGAACCCGCCCAGCCACCCCGAGCTATTCGAGGCCCTCAGCAAGGAACTGAAGGCCCGGAAGTACGATCTGAAGTGGTACATCCGCGAACTGGTCAACAGCGAGACTTATCAGCTGTCCGGCCGAGGAGAGTCCACCGACGCCGCGCCGCGCTGGTTCGAGCGGGCACGGGTCCGGCCCCTGACTGCCGAAGAGATTCTGGCGGCCCTGCGTCTGGCCACCGGCTATGACCAGGGCGTCAAACCTGGTGAGAAGTTGCCGAACGCCGGCAACGAGTATTTCATGCGCTACTTCGGCGAACCGCTCAACGGCCGGGGCGATTTCCAGGCGAGCCTGAACGAACACTTGTTCCTGAACAACAGCAGCAACCTCCGCCAGATGATCCAGGCCAAGAAGGGCAACCTGGCCGATACGCTGGCGACCAGCAAGGAACCGGCGGAAGAGCGCGTCGAGCGACTGTTCCTGACCGTGCTGAGCCGCCTGCCCCGCGCCGAGGAAAAGGAGCGATTCGCCGCCCACCTGACCACGGCCGGTCAGAAACCGGAAGCTCTAGTTGAAGAAGCGGTCTGGGCGCTGCTCAACAGCGCCGAGTTTCGCTTCAACCACTGACCCCCCGGGAGCACCAGGTGCCTGTGTGATGGCAGGGCCAATTTCCCTGGTGCTCCCTTCTTATTTTCCGCCTACCGATGGTAGGTCAGGCTTTCCAGCCTGACACTGGCGCCACAGTCAGGCTGGAAAGCCTGACCTACAAGACTGCCCTTGGGCAAGTAGTTCCTCGATCCTGCACTGGGGCTGACGTCCCGCCCGCCAGCCTAAAGTGGAGAATTACCCATGAATCCCCTGTGCCCGGTTCGCGAACACGTCAGCCGTCGTGCATTCCTCAAGGCCAGCCTGTCGGTCGGCGGGGCAGCCGTCGCCAACTGGGGCGGCCTGTTCAATTCCGCCTCGCTGGCCGCGGAAGCGAAGAAGCAAGGCATGCGCTGCATCTTGATGTGGATGAACGGCGGCGCTAGCCAGATCGATACTTTCGACATGAAACCGGGCCGCCCAACCGGCGGGCCGTTCCGTCCCATCAGCAGCAAGGTGGCCGGCACCCAGGTTTGCGAGTACCTGCCGAAGTTGGCCCAGCAGACGGATAAGCTGGCGATCATTCGCAGCATGGTGACGAGCGAACCGGACCATCCGGGCGGCATCACGTCGATGCACATCGGCTATCGGCCCGAAGTCAGCATCGCTCATCCCGAGTTGGGCGCGGTCATCGCCAAGTACCACGGCAAGCCCGATTCGGACCTGCCAACCTTCATCCGCATGGGACCGGCGGGCAACGGCGGTCCGGGCTTCCTGGGGCCGGAATACCAGCCGTTCAGCATCGGCCGCGACGGCCGGCTGCCGCCGTTCAGCGATGCCTACGCGACGGCCGAATCCGAGAAGCGCCGCAGCGACTTGCTCAAGCTGGTGGAAGACGGCTTCACCCAGGAAAATAAGGCCGATCCCTACGGCGCCCATCGGCTGGCCAAGGAAAAAGCCTGGAGGCTGCTGAAATCGAAGGGCATCTTCGACGTGACCAAGGACTGGCCCAAGGCCAAGGAACGCTACGGCGACAGCGAATTCGGCCGGGGCTGCTTCCTGGCGCGCAAGCTGGTCGAGGCCGACGTGCCGTTCGTCGAGGTCGGCCACGACAACTACGACAGTCATGCGGACAACTTCGTCTGCCACAAGGCCAACATGAATCAGCTCGATCCCGCCTGGTCGAGCCTGCTGATCGACCTCCAGGAGCGCGGCCTGCTGGAGAAGACCCTCGTAGTCTGGATGGGTGAAGTCGGCCGGACGCCTTACATCAACAACCGGGCGGGCCGCGACCATTACATTCGCGCCTGGACCATCGTCCTGGCGGGTGCCGGTGTCAAGGGCGGCCTGACCTACGGCGAAACCGACATCGACGGCAAGACGGTGAAGGACAAGCCGGTGACGGAGGGCGACCTGTTCGCCACCATTTACTCGGCGCTGGGCATCAGCCCGCGGACCAAGCACATGGTCGGCACCCGGCCGATCACGGTGGCCCCGGAACGTTCGGTGGCGGTAGCGGACATCTTGAGCTGAATCTACGTAGGTCAGGCTTTCCAGCCTGACACTGACATCAATGTCAGGCTGGAAAGCCTGACCTCCAAGACTGCACTCGGCACCAGGGAGATTCTCCGATGGCCGACGCACCCAACTTTGAGAAATGCACACTGGCCTACACGCTGCCCTGGGAAGCAGGGTGGGTGACGGCAGTGACCTTTATCGGTGCATCGCGCAAGCTCGCGGCCGGCAACGAGCACGGCCAGATCATGCTCTGGGAAGTGCCGGAGAAGGCGGGCGAGACCGTCCCGCTGCCGACGCGCCGCCTCGACGGCCATACCAACTACGTCAGCCGGCTATTCTCCGCCGCCGACGGCAAGACTCTCATCTCCACCAGCTACGATCATTCGCTGCGCTACTGGGACATGACGGCCGGCAGCAAGGGCGAGGATTCGGTCGTCCTGCAAACCAAGAAAGCCCCGAACAAGGAGCCGGTGCCCACGCTGACGCACAAGGTCGAACTGCAAGCGTCCGAAAAGACGCTGGGCGGCCACAAGGACTGGATTCAGGCCACGGACCTCTCCGCTGATGGCAACCTGCTGGTCAGCGGCGACGACAAGGGCAACGTCATCGTCTGGGATCGCCCGGCTGGCACCGAGTTGCGCCGTTGGCAGCTGAAGGGCTGGGCCTTCGCCATCGCGCTCTCGCCGGATGCCAAGCTGGCGGCGGTCGCCGAGCGGATTCCGCTGATCTTCGATTCGGGCCGGCAAGCGGCACTGCGCCTCTGGGACGTGACCACCGGCCAGATGGTCAAGGACTTTTCCAATCAGCAGGGCGCGAAGGGCGAGCATTTCGGCGCGGCGGCCTGGTCTCCCGACGGCAAGCTGCTGGCGGTCGGCCAGGGCAACGAAAGCAGCGGCAAGATTTACCTGCTCGACGCGGCAACCGGCAAGAAAGTCCAGGAAATCGCGGGGCACCTGTCCGGCGTCAACGAATTGCGCTTCCTCGAAGAGGGCAAGCTGCTGCTGTCCACCGGCCGCGACACCGCGATCCGGGTCTGGCAGACCAGCGACGGCAAGAAGCTGGCGGAAGTCGGCAAGCCGCGCGGCGGCCAGTTCAAGGACTGGTATCACGCGATGTCGCTGTCGGCCGATCGGAAATGGCTAGCGGCGGCGGATATGGCGGGGGCGGTGGCGGTGTTCGCGGTGGGATAGCTGGCGAGTTTAGTCGACTTCGGGAACTGCTGAAACGACTGCCCCGCTCATCTTCATCGTATGCTTGATGCGCCGTGCCTCGCGCTTGGACCGCACCTGCATGACCACGACTGCGGGGTTGGTGGTCAAAGCATGAACCAAATAGATTATCTCCTTCAGTCCCAGCCCAGTGACTTCCCGAATCACTTTGATGACATTGATCTTCCAGTCTCGTTTGTATGAGTGGAGGATGATGTCGATTTTTCGTCCGACTTTCTCCAGCCACTCCGAACTCACAACGCCGGTAATGTCCGCGAGCCGATCCTCCAATCGTTGCCGCTGACTTCTGGGCGGCGCCGGCAAGGAATCCAGCAAGCAATCCAATCGCAGGTACTCGCCGCGCAGGTCGCCGCGTTCTTCGAGCCAATCGGCGTAGACCAGGCGGAGTGTATCGTCGTTGGGGTTGACGGCAATTGCCTGCACAAAGGCTTCGTCGTCGTTCATGGGCGAAGACTCTTCCAGTTGGTCATTTCTTGGATTCGGGCGACAGTTGAACTGCCACGGCTTGCAGCGCCGATGAAAGCAGGACACTGGCCACCTGCCCCGCTGTGGGAGCACAATCAGGTGTCGCGACTACCGCCGCGATCTTTTCCAGCTGCGCCCACTGCTCATCGCTGATCGGAATCTTCGCCCGTCGGTCCACACCCTCCAGGGCTGGTCGGCCGCCGCTCGATTGCAGTCGCCGGGCCAGTTCCTGCCGCACCGCCAGGAGCGAGATGGGCCCCAAAGTGACTTCGAGTTTCGTGCCAGGGCCTTCCGCTCCGAGAGCCTTGGCTACTTCGGCAGGATCGAGTAAGGGATACGTCTCCCCTATGATGCGGATGCGCCTTTCAGCAGGTCCAATGTCGTTTATCTTGCCTGCCATGTTTTTCCTTTCCGCCACGCGCGAAACGATGAATCGGGGAAATCATGATTTCTCGATTCCGCAGCCATTCGCAGTCTCCCGATTGAAGGTACCGTGTTCGGTTCGGTCGGTCAACCGTGCTGAGAACGGCTTCCCCTCAAGTTTTCACGCCCCGCTGTCGATTGATGCGAGAGGGGGACTTGCCTGCCTGCGCAACTGATGGGGACCGCCTTTCATGTATGAAAAGCACTTCGGGCTGCGCCGCCGTCCGTTTCGCCCCACGCCGGATGGCGACAGTTACTATCCCGCCACGGGCCACGAGCTGGCGCTCGATCGCTTGCTGCAAGGCATCGAGCAAGATGAGGGGCACCTGCTGCTCACCGGCGACCCCGGCAGCGGCAAGACCTTGCTCTGCCATCGCCTGCTGGAACGCCTCGGCGCGGACACGGCCAGCGCCTTCCTGACCAACAGCCATCTGACCGACCGTCGCAGCCTGCTCCAATCCATCCTCTTCGAGTTGACGCTGCCCTATGAAGGGGCGACCGAGCAGGAAATGCGCCTGACCTTGACCGAATTCCTCCTGCAAAACTTCCAGGCCGAGAAGCGCACGCTCATTCTGGTGGACGAGGCGCAGCATCTGGGCGTGGACATCCTGGAGGAACTGCGGTTGCTGGGCAACCTGGAAGCGCGGCACGGCAAGGCAGTGCAGATCGTGCTGGTCGCGCAGCCTGCCCTGATGCAGACCTTGCAGAAGTCGGCGCTGACGGCCTTACGGCAACGCCTCGCCGTGCGCGCGCTGCTGGAACCGCTGGGCACGGAAGAAGCCGCCGACTACATTCTGCATCACCTGAGGATGGCCGGCGGCCGGCCGGAAAAGATCATCGGCGACGAGGCGCTGGCCATCATCGCGCGGACTACCTTGGGCGTGCCCCGCTTGCTGAATCAGGCCGCGCATCAGGCGTTGCTGCTGGCCCAGGAAATGGGCGCGACGCAGGTGGACGCGGAAGCGGCGCTGGAAGCGTTGACCGTGCTCGGCTTGCTGCCGGAATCGGTGCCAATCGAGTCGGCGGAATTGCTGGAGCGCCGGGGCCTGGAAGATGACCAAGAAGGCGAACGCCGGTTGAAATCGCCGCGCCGACCGGCGGGCTAAGCGTGGGTTCTTTCGAGCATTCTCAACCTGCACTCAGCGAAACGAGGAAGACTCGATGGGCCGGATGCTGAACGCATTGAATCAGGGCGAAGGCAAGCGCACCCCGCCGAAGGAGACCGCCGAACGACGCAAGGTCGAAGACCCGGAACCGGTCCGCGCGGAGGCGGTCGAACCCGAACCGGCCGACCTGGAAGACTGCGCCGACGATGCTACCGTGCCCTTCATCGAGGTCGGCGGGCCGCGTCATTTGGTGCATGCCTCGCCGGACGTCATTCCGCTGCCCCGGCCCGGCCAACCAGAAGTGATCGGCATCCCGCAACCAAAGCAGCCGGAACCGCTCGCCGTCGAGGACGGCGACGAGGAACCGGCCGGGACCGTCTCCATCTACTGCTCCTGGACGCTGCGTCGCGGCCTGAAGCAAGCGGGCTAGTCGTCGATGCCCAGATGCCGGCCGATGGTCGCCTTTCCAGGCGAGCGGCGGGCGTTAGCCCGCTG
>JAGVLI010001020.1 GCA_020054355.1 Planctomycetales bacterium
CCAGTGCCCGAGTTTCCAGGTAGACCGACCAGGGGCCGTGCTCGGAAAGATAGCGACGCACGCCGCGCAGCACGCCCCGGCCATAGGAGCGCGAGGTCTCAATCAAAAGCGCGACATGGGGCAGGCGCGACATGGCTCAGGGCTTTTTGTCCGGCGCGGGCAGGAGTTCGCTGGCCATCGGCCCGGCAGCCGCTTGCCATTCGATCTGGAAGCGGATTTCCTTCTGATCGCTGGCGCGGGGCATGACCAGCAGGTAGCCGCGCTTGCCCCAGGCATCCCAGCAGAAGACCCAGCGGTTCTCGTTCAGCTTGCCGCGCAGCGTCGGCGTCTTGCCGAAGGGGGCATCAGGCAGCGCGACCTCGGCAAACAGCAGCGGAATCAGCGAACGGTTGTCGGCAACGTCGTCTGTCTTGGTCAGCAATCCGGCCAGGCGGGCATTGGGCAGCATCTGGACTTCATATTTATCGACCGTCACCTTCTCGTGAGCTTTCTCCGGGATCGACAGGATGAATGTGTCCTTCACCACCCGGCCGCGAACGGCGGGCAGCGCGTTGGCCGGAGCTTCGAGCGGCGGCAACTGCACCGTCGGATCGCCCCAAAGCGAGAAGGCCCACGACGAACGCAGGTTCGCGCCGCCCAGCTTGGCCTGCTCGCCCAGCCGTTTTTCTTTGAGGATGGAATAGGCGAGCAGGAAGTTTTTGGCATGGCGCAGCGAACCGCCGAGGGTTTGGCGGTCGTAGGCGAGGGCGTCGAAGAACGCCAGCGAGAAAGCGCCGCCGCTGCCGGAATAGGTGCGCGTCGAGGAGCCGATGATGCCGGACGCGCCTCGATTCAGCAACGGCTGCACTTCTTCCTCGTTCAGCGCCAGGCAGCTTTGCAGGAAAATCAGCGTGCCTGGCAGCGGTTCGGTCCACTTCGGCAGTTCGTAATCCGCCACGAGCGTCTTGTGGTGCCCTTCCCACAGGAAGACGTGCTGTTCGGGCAACAGCTTGCGGAGTTGATCCTTGTTGGCCTGATCGCGAAACATCGTGGTGGTCTGGTAGCCGGCGTTGCGCAGCTCCTGGGCGGTGTTCCGCGAAATGGTCTCCAGCAACGGCAGGCCGCCGCCCGGATTGCTGACCACCAGCGCCTTGCGGGGGCCGCGCCCTTCCGCCAGCAACTGGCTGCGGCCCACCAGCAGAGCCACGCCGGCCGGTTCCGCATGGAACATGCGCCCGGTAGCGAAGGAGAATGGTTGTTCGCCCGCCGGCGTCATCGGCTCCATGTCGATGAACGCATCCTTGCCTTCGAGCGGATTGGCCCGGCGGTCCATGGGAATGGCCTTCAGGCTGGCAACCAGAATCAGATTGCTCGCCGAGCGCAGTTCGGTCTTCTTGCAAGCGGCCTGGATCAGGGCGTTGGCGTTGTCGCCCGCGTCGTTGGTGCAGAGCAGGGCCGCACGCTTCCGCACAGCCAGGCCCGCCGACAACCAGGCCATGTTGGCGTGCCCCGCCTGGCTATCGGCGGGATTGGCGATGACGAGCGTCTGGATCGGACCTTCGCGCCACAGCTCTTTTAGATACAGCGCCTGCACGGCGTCTTCATCCTTCAGCGGGGTAATGGCCGCGTCAGCCATGTCTCGGAGCAGGGTCGCCGTCTTGCCGACGGCCAGCACTTCGCGCGTGCGCCAGCCCGTCAGCGAGCGTCGCCAGTCTTCCAGCCGTTTGGGATCGTCCTTCCAGACCAACAACGGAGCGCGCAGGCTGCCCGCCAGCACGGCCGATTGCAGCAGCAATGAGCGTGGTTCGGGAGGAGCCACCACCACGCGCGGCGCCTGGGTGTAGAGCCGTTGCCAGAACTGCTCCGGCGGTCCTCGGCTCCATTGCTGCGCGGGCGCGGTCGAGACGCCGAGACGGCGGTCCAGGTCCGCGAACCCTTGTGGGAAGTCACCCACCGGCATGACCCGCGTTGGCTTCAACGCGCTCAGGAAGTCGCGATTGGCCGAATTGAGCTTGCTGCTGTCCAGCAAGACAGTCGCGGTCTTGTCGCCCGCGGCAGTCATGGCGGCCAGCACGATCAGGTCTTCATCGGCCAGCGTGCCGGCCAGGTAGACCACGCGCTCCGGGGCGGGGGCCGCCAGCTGGGCCTGACTGGATTGCGGAGGCCCGATGATTGACCGACCCAGCACTAGACCGGCCAGCGCGATGCTCAGGGATAAGAACAAATGCGAGCGCGTGCGGCGCATCATGGCGTTGGCACCTTGGATATGGTCGCGGTCGCGGCTTCCAGAACCGCGCCGTTGGGTCCGACCGCCTGCTCGGGGTCAGGTGGCAGCTGGGGCAGTTCCCCGCGTTCCACCGCCTCCAGCTGGGGAAGCAGCCCTTTACCGTTGGCGATCTGAATGGCCAAGCCGGGGCGGGCGTTGGCCTCCAGGAGCAGTGGACCGCGCTCCTTGTCGAGCACGATATCCACGCCCAGGTAGCCCAATTGTACCGCGCGGCTCACCTTGACCGCGATTGAAAGAATGCGGGGCCACTCGGGAACTTGAAAGCCG
>JAGVLI010000204.1 GCA_020054355.1 Planctomycetales bacterium
CACGGCCCGCGAGCCGGGCGGCGATGGGCAAGCGGTCGGCAGTCGGCAGCCGTTGCAGCGCCGACGCCAGGTAGAGCCGCACCAGCCCGGATGGCTCGAACTCGGCCAGTTGCTGGAATTTCGCCAAAACTTCGGCCGCCGGCTTGCGTTCCTCGACCAGCAAGCGCACCGCCCAGCTGCGAATGTGTTCGTTGGTATGGTCGAGTTGCTTGAGGAGCCAGTCCGGCTTGGCCCCGCCGGTGACGTACAGCGCCCACAGCGCGCGCAACTTGCGGGTGACATCCGGGTTGTTCTCGAAGATTTTCAGTAGTGCCGCATGCACCTCGGCCATCGGCTTGCCGGCGACGGCGCGCTCGGTCAGCAGTCGGCGGGCGTGGCGCACGAACCAGTCGTTCTTGTGGAGTTGCAGCTGCACCAGTTCGGCATCGGTCTGCTTCGCCAGGTCGAAGGCGGCCACCGGCTTGGGCTTCCCGTAGGCCACTCGGTAAATGCGGCCGCTGGTGCGATGCACGCCGTCGTGATCGTGGCACTCGCCCAGGTCGCACCAGTCGGCGACGAACACCGAGCCGTCCGGCCCGTAGTCCAGCGCCACGCCGCGAAACCACGGGCTGTCGGTGAAGAGCATGTCCGGCCCGTGCTTGCCGACGTAACCGCAGCCCTGGCGTTGCAGGAAGTCGCAATTGAGACGGGTGCCATGCGTGTTGCAGGTGAACATGGCATTGCGGTAGTCGTCGGGCCAGTTGTCGCCGAGGTAGATCATGCCGCCGCAGTGGGCATGGCCGCCGCCCGCTTCATTGTGGACCTGGGTGCCCGTCCGCGAGCTTTGCCAGTCGCCGCCGCCCCAGTGCAAATGGTCCGAGCAGGCGTCAATCAGCTCGTAGGTGAAGCGGTTGTAATCCTGACCGTACATCCGCTTGAAGTGCGCGCCGGGCACGGCATGCCAGAGATGGCCGATCACGCAATTGGTGAAGAAGGCTTCGCCGTGGTCGTCGAAATCGCACCCCCAGGGATTGGTGGTGCCATTGCAGACGACCTCGAAGGTTTGTCGAGTGGGGTGAAATCGCCAGATGCTGCAATTCAGGCGGGTGCGCTGGCCATCGGCGCTGCCCGGTTTGCCGACCAGCGATTCCCAGGTGATGCCGTGCCGGCCGTAGAGCCAGCCATCCGGCCCCCACATCAGACCGTTGACGATATTATGACCGGCCCGCAACGTGAACCCGTCCAGCACGACGGTCGGCTTTTCATCGGGCACATCGTCGCCGTTGCGGTCGGGAATGAACAGCAGGTTCGGGGCACACAGCGCCCAGACCCCGCCATGCCCGATGACGATGCTGGTCAGGTTGGGCAGCTTATCGAGGAAGACCTTGCGCTGATCGAATCGGCCATCGCCGTCGGTATCCTCGAAGATGAGGATGCGATCCAGGCCCGCTTCGCCGGCCGGGTGCCATTTCGGATAGGTGTAGCACTCCGCGACCCAGAGCCGGCCGCGATCGTCGAAGCACATGGCAATCGGCTGAGCCACGTCGGGTTCACCCGCGAAGAGCGTGACCGCGAAGCCCTTGGGGGCCTGGAATAACTTGACGCTTTCGGCCGGGGTGGGCGGCACGTCCTTGGGGTTCTGCGTGCTTTTCACGCCGGCGGGCAGTCCTTCGTCGGCGCTGAAAACGAACGGCAGGCCGCATGCGGCCAGCAAGAAAATCGGCAGGGTACGACTCATGAAACAGTTCCTTGATGGCGGAGGGATCGGCCGCTATTGTCGCCGATGGGCGCGGAAACGCAAGCAGGGAACCTTCGGTCATCGAGCATGAATCGGATAGAATAATGCCGGCAGCTATTCTCGGAGGGAACATCATGCCGATCCACGACTGGGCTTGCGTTAGTGCAAACCTGTTCCACCACTTTCACCAGGCATGGACGATCAATATCAGCAACGCCCTGAACGGCGGGCTGCTGCCCAAGGGCTACTCGGCGCTGGTCGAACAGCACGCGGCCGGCGTCATTCCGGACGTTATCGCCCTGCAACGTGGGCAGAAGCCGAAGCGCCGCCCCGAACCGACGGGCGGCGCGGTGCTGACCATGAACCCGCCACAGACACGGTACATCATCCGGGCGCAGCAGGAAATCTCCGCCGCGCGGGGGAATCGCGTTACGATCCGCCATCCGCTCGGCCGCGTCGTCTGCGTGATCGAACTGGTCTCGCCCGGCAACAAGGCCGCGACTTCCTCGCTGAAGTCGTTTGTCGAAAAGACCGTCGATTTCCTGAAGCACGGCGTCCACGTCCTGGTCGTGGACTTGTTTCCCCCCTCCGCCCGCGATCCCCAGGGAATTCACAAAGCCATCTGGGACGAGATCGAGGAGGCGCCGTTCGAGTTGCCGCCGGACAAGCCGCTGACGCTGGCCGCCTATGTCGCCACTTTACCGAAGACCGCTTACGTGCAGCCGGTCGGCGTCGGCGACGTGCTGCCCGACATGCCGGCCTACCTCGACCCGGACGGTTATGTGCCCGTGCCGCTGGAAGCGACTTACCAGACCACCTGGGCCAGCTGCCCCGAGGACATGCGCGAGGTCGTCGAAGGGGGCTTACCGATGCCCGAGGAAGCCGAGGAATGAACCGGGTTGTGCTACATTAGCAGAGCGACTGTCGCTGCCAGTGCGGACTTGTTGTTGGATTGAATCGGAGACTGAATCATGCTGCGAGTGCTTCCCCTGTTCGTGCTGTTGGGTTTGCTTTGCACGGCGGAACTGCCGACCGCCACGCAGGCGCAGGACAATCCGGCGAAGCCCGCGCCGCTGCCGGACAAGGTCACGTTCTCCGAGCAGATCGGCTCGTTCGTGTTCGCGAATTGCACGGTCTGTCATCGGCCGGGCGAAGCGGCTCCCTTCTCATTGATGAACTACAACGACACGCGCAAGCACGCCCGCAGCATGCTCCGGGTGATGACCAGCCGCATCATGCCGCCCTGGCAGCCCGAACCCGGCTACGGCGACTTTCGCAACGAACGCCGGCTTTCGGGCCAGCAGATCGCGCTGTTCAAGAAGTGGATCGAAACCGGCTTTGCCGAGGGCGACCCGGCCAAGGCCCCGAAGCCGCCCGAGTTCGCCAGCGGCTGGGTGCTGGGCAAGCCCGACTTGATCCTGACCATGGACCAGGCTTTCGACGTGCCCGCCGACGGGCCGGACATCTATCGCAACTTCGTGCTGCCGACTGGATTGACGGAAGACAAGTGGGTCAATGCGGTGGCCTTCCAGGCCAGCGCGCCATCCGTGATCCATCACCTCCTGTATTTCGTGGACGACACCGGCAACGCCCGCAAGCTGTCCGGCAAGGACGGCAAGCCGGGGTTTTCCGGCATGGGTTTCCGCTCGACGGTGCAGCTCGGCGGCTGGGCGGTGGGCGGCATCCCGCACCGGCTGCCCGACGGCCTGGCCTATCCGCTGGTCAAGGGTTCCGACCTGGTGGTGCAGACGCACTTCCATCCGACCGGCAAGGCCGAGAAATCCAAGCTGACGCTCGGCCTCTACTTCGCGCCGAAAGCCCCCACGCGGACCCTGGTGGCCTTCCAGGTGCCGACCGCTTTCGGTCTGTTTTCCAATATCGACATTCCGCCCGGCAAGGCCGACTTCACGGTGAAGGATGACTTCACGCTGCCGGTGGATGTGGACGTGGTCAGCGCCACCCCGCATGCCCACTACGTCGGCAAGGTGCTGAAGGCGGATGCGAAGCTGCCCGATGGCAAGGTCCAGCCCTTGATCTGGATCAAGGACTGGGATTTCGCCTGGCAGGGCACCTACGACTACAAGCAGTTCGTGCGCTTGCCGAAGGGCACCATCGTCCGGGGCGAGGTGGTCTGGGATAACTCGGCCGACAACACCCGCAACCCGAACGTGCCGCCGATCCGCATCACCTGGGGCGAAGGCTCCAACGACGAGATGGGTTCCGTGGGCTTCCGGGTGCTGCCGGCCGACGAGAAGGATTTGCCGATCCTGCGCAACGCCATCCGCCGGCATGTCGCCGAAGCCTACAAGACCGCCATCAAGCGCGGCGACAAGATCGACCATTGGCTGCAAGAATTCGGCCTGAAAAAGACGGTCGATCAGCCCAAGGCCCCGCCGAAGCCGACGAAGGAGCAACAATCGCTGAAGTTCAGCGACTTGGACGGCAAAGCCCAGCAACCATTGCTGGTCGGGGGCAAGGCGAACGTCCTGCTCTTTCTCGCCACGGAATGCCCGATCTCCAACGGCTACTCGCCGGAGATCAAGGCGCTGGTGAAGGATTTTAAGGACCAGCCGGTGCGCTTCTTCGCCGTCCATCCCGACAGCGACTTGACGCCGGAAGCGGCCCGCAAGCACGCCCAGGACTACGGCCTGTCGCTGCCGGTGCTGCTCGACCGCAAGCACGACCTGGTGAAAGCCGTCGGCGCGAAGATCACGCCGGAAGCGGTGGTGCTGACGGCTGGCGGCGCGATTGCGTACCAGGGCCGCATTGATGACATCTACCCTGACCTCGGCAAGAAGCGCAACGCCCCGACCCGCCGCGACCTGCGCGAAGCCCTGACGGACATCCTCGCGGGCAAGCCGGTGGCGGTGCCGCGCACCGAGCCGGTGGGGTGCTACATTCCGGACTTGCGGTAGCGGGCAGTCAGCGGCTTAGCGACGCTTCGGAGAAGCGTGACGCCTCGAATCTTGCAGCCACGGGAGAACCAGCCATGCCAATTCACGACTGGACCCGCGTCGATGCCGTGTTGTTTCACGACTTCAATTTGAGTTGGACGGTGGCCCTGAGCAGGGCGCTGAACGCGGGAGGCTTGCCTGCCGAATACTACGCCCTGATCGAGAAGAAGGTGCCCGATGAAATTCCGGACCTGCGCGTCCTGGAGTTGCCGGCGGGTTCCCCACAGCCCAAGAAGATACTGATCCGAGACGAAGGGACTCTGTCAGTCGGCGATTCTCCGCCCAAAACGCGCTGGATACGACGGGCTGAGAGCAAGATCAATCCCCTGCGAGGGAATCGCATCGCCATTCGCCACCGAGACGGCGACGTCGTCGCCATGATCGAGGTCGTCCTGCCGGGCATCAAGAAAAGCCGGTCGGCATTCGCCAGCTTCGCGGCCAAGACGGCGGCCATCCTGCGCCAGGGTGTCAACCTGCTGGTGCTCGATCTTTTCCCGCCCACTGTGCAGGCTCCCCAGGGAGTTCACAAGGCCATTTGGGACGAATTCCAGGAAGAAGAGTTCGCACTGCCGCCCGACAAGCCGCTGCTGCTGGCGGCGTACGACGCGGGTCCGCCGGCCGTTGCCTATCTGGAACCGGCGGCTCCCGGCGATTGCCTGCCGGACATGCCGCTTTTCTTGAACCCGGAAGTTTACATGCCGCTTCCGCTGGAGCTGACTTATCTGGCGGCTTGGGAGATGTTTCCGGCACCATTGAAAGGGCCGTTGGAGACGCCTGAAGGTTACTGAAGATTGCAAAGGGTCTGGTTGCAAGTGACGGCTCAGGAAGCGGCCTGGCGCTGCTTCAGCGCCCGCCGGGCCTTGGAATGCAGGATGTCCAGCACGCAACTGACCTGCTCGAAAGTATCGATCTGCACCTGCTCTGGCGGCGTCAGCGTGCCGCTGCGGGCCTTGGCGGAGAGCTCGCGCATCCGTTGCAAGTCCGGCTCGGAAAAGCGGAGCTTGAGCAACGCACGGGCGGCCGTGGGGGAGATTTCTCCCTCGAACTGGATGGCTCGTTCCCAGATGGCCGCGTTCGCGGCTGTTGTCAATGAATCTGTCTGCATGGGTCTATTGTAGCTCGGCCAGAGATTGCATTCTAGCGCGCCCACAGCTTGCGGTCCAGGCTGCGATAGCCGATGGCTTCCATCACGTGGTTCGCCTTGATGTCGGCGCTTTCTTCCAGGTCGGCGATGGTGCGCGAGACGCGCAGGATGCGGTCGTGGGCGCGGGCCGATAGTCCCAGGTCGTCCATCGCCGTGCGCAGCAGTTCTTTGCCTTCGGCTTCCAGGACGCAATGCTTGCGCATCTGGCGCGTGGTCATCCGGCTGTTCAGGCGATGGCTGCCGGGACCAAAACGCTGCTGCTGGACGTGTCGCGCCTTCAGCACCTGCTGGCGCATGACGGCGCTGGAGGTGCCGTCGGCGGTGGCGGCGAGTTCCTGGAAGGGCACCGTCGGCACCTCGATGTGCAGGTCGATGCGGTCCAGCAACGGCCCGCTGATCCTGCCCATGTAGCGTTCGATCTGCATCGGATTGCACTTGCACTGGCGCTTCGCGTCGCCGAGAAAACCGCACGGGCACGGGTTCATCGCGGCCACGAGGATGAAATTCGCGGGGAAGGTCGAGGAACAGAGTGCGCGGGAGATCGTCACCTTGCCCTCTTCGAGCGGCTGGCGCATCACTTCCAGGCTCTTGCGGTTGAACTCCGGCAACTCGTCGAGGAACAGGACGCCGTGATGCGCCAGGCTGATTTCGCCCGGCGACGGTGGGTTGCCGCCGCCGACCATGCCGGCATCGCTGATGGTGTGATGCGGTGAGCGAAACGGGCGCGAGGCCAGCAGGGCTTCATCGGGACTGAGCCTGCCGAGGGCACTGTAGATGCGGGTGGTTTCCAGGCTTTCGACCGGTGTCAGCGGCGCGAGGATGGTCGGCAGCCGGCGGGCCAGCATGGTCTTGCCCGTTCCAGGCGAGCCGATCATCAGCACATTATGGCCGCCGGCGGCAGCGACCACGACGGCCCGCTTGGCGAACTCCTGGCCGCGCACATCGCCGAAATCGACTTCGTAGGTATTCAGCTTGGCGAACAGTTCGTCGATGTTGCAGGTCACCGGCTCGGCGGGCAGCTGACCGGAGAGGATGCCCACTGCCTCGGCCAGGCTGCCGACGCCGAAGACCGTGACCTGCTCGACGACGGCGGCTTCGCGTAAAGCCTCCATGTGAGGAACTGTGCCAG
>JAGVLI010000926.1 GCA_020054355.1 Planctomycetales bacterium
GGCCCAGGCGACCAAGCCCGACCCGCGCCGCGGTTCGCCGAAACGCTACGACATGAAGAAGTCGATCAACCTCTGGGCGTTCCCTTATCCCGACAAGATGACGCTCAAGGAATGCCTGCAGCTGGCCAAAGATGCCGGCTTCGACGGCATCGAGCTGAACTACGATCTGGAAAGCGACCTGTCGCCGAAGTCCGACAGCAAGAAGTTCCAGGAGATTCGGAAGCAAGCCGAGCAGATCGGCATCGCGGTCAGCGGCCTGTGCTCCTTCCTGTTCTGGCCGTACTCGTTCACCAGCAACGACCCGAAGGTGCGGGCGCGCGGCCTGGAGTTGGCCGGCCTGATGGCCCAGGCCGCGAAGGACCTCGGAACGGAAAACCTGCTGGTGGTGCCCGGCGCGGTCCACATCCCCTGGCTGAAGGACCACGAGCCGGTGCCCAACGACGTTTGCGATCAGCGGGCGAAGGAAGCCGTGGCCAAGCTGGTGCCGATGGCCGAGAAGCTGGGCGTCTACCTGAACATCGAGAATATCTTCTTCAACGGCTACCTGATGACGCCGGAGGAGATGAACACCTTCGTGGACGGGTTCAAGAGCAAGCACGTCCGCGTCCACTTCGACACCGGCAACATCATGCTCTTCCAGTTCCCGGAGCACTGGATCAACATCCTGGGCAAGCGCACCAAGAACGTCCACCTGAAGGAGTTCACCAAGAAGGGCACCGACCATTCGCTGGAGAGCTTTCGTCCGCTGCTCGACGGCACCACCAACTGGCCCGCCGTGCTGGAAGCTTTCGACAAGACCGGCTATCGCGGCTATCTGACCTTCGAGTATTTCCACCCGTACCAGCACTATCCCGAGGCGCTGATCTACCAGACCTCCGATTCGCTGGACCGAATCCTGGGCCGGAAATAGCGCATCGGCTGCGGGCGAGCGGCGGGCGTAAGCCCGCTGTTCTCTCGCTCAAACAGCGGGCTTACGCCCGCCGCTCGCCTTTTTCTTGCTCCAAGGAATCCGTTCTGGAGGACGGTCTTGAAACGAAGCTCATTGATGCTGGCTGCGGTTCTTGGCAGCGCGGTCGTACTGACAGCTTGGATCGTATTTGAGCGCCGCGGCCGAACCGATTCCATGTCAACTGCCGAATGCAAGTCATCAAATGCTGGTGGCGGCAAAATGCTAAAGATCGATAGCAAGCCTTTCTTCGAGCTGGCAGAGCCTCGATCGGTCGATCGCGCAGACTTGCCGGAGGATCTCCGAAGATTCTACACGCGACACGAAGGCTACGGACTGGAAAGCAGTTCCGACCCTATCGTGCGACTCTGCAAACTGTCGGAGGTGCAGCCGATCACCTGGAAGGATTTGCACATCTTCGGGGCAGATAAGCCGCCACCAGGCTCAGGCTGGGAGACTTTTTCCGGATACCGGCTGGGTGTGAGTTCGTTCTTTGACGAAATCGTGTACGTCCGATCCGCGCCGGTCTGCAAAGCAGGAAGTATTTTCACCATTGGCGTCGATGTGGCCGGCCCCGGCGGGGATGGACCCGAGGCTCTCGAATTCTCTTTGGTATTGGCTCCGAGCTTTGACGCCTGGATTGAGCATTTGCAAAAAACAAACTGGACCGAGTACGGCCTGGTTCCCGGCAGCAGAGGCGACTTGCCTGCGGCCGAGCAGCGTTCGATCATCGAACATTACAAGGCCCTCAATCCGCGCTCCTTCTGGAAAGACGCCGAACCGGGCAAATAGTTCCGCCACGGCCGCCTGGCCCCCACTGTGGGATCAATACCGGTTCGATACAATTCCCGGTAGTAGTCCGACGATTTCCGTGCCGTGCCAATGGTGCCGGAGCAGCGGACGCATTGACCCTGGACTGAATCACTCATGAAAATCCTGGTCACCGGCTCGGCGGGTTTCATCGGCGGCTACTTGGTGGAAGAACTGCTCCAGGCCGGGCATCAGGTCGTCGGCCTGGACAACTTCTCCAAGTACGGCCCGCTCAAGCAAGCCTCGCTGGAGCATCCCGGCTATCGCTTCGTCCAGGGCGACGCCAAGGACGTCCCGTTGCTGCAAGACTTGCTGCGCGACTGCGATCAGCTGGTGGCCGGCGCTGCCCGCATCGGCGGCATCAGCTACTTTCACGAGTTCGCCTACGATCTGCTGGCCGAGAACGAACGCATCACCGCCGCGGCCTTCGATGCCGCCATCGACGCCCATAAGAAGGGTACGCTGAAGAAGATCAACGTCGTCAGCTCGTCGATGGTCTACGAGAATGCCCAGGTCTGGCCGACGCCCGAAGGCGAGCAACGCCGCTGCCCGCCGCCCAGCTCGACCTACGGCTTCCAGAAGCTGGCCGTCGAATACTACACGCAAGGGGCCTGGGAGCAGTACAAGCTGCCCTATACGATCATCAGGCCGTTCAACTGCGTGGGCATCGGCGAGCGCCGGGCCAGCTGCGAAAAGGAAGTGCTGAGCGGCAACGTCAAGCTGGCCATGAGCCATGTGGTGCCGGACCTGATCCAGAAGGTGGCCAAGGGCCAGGATCCGCTCCGGCTGCTGGGCGACGGCCACCAGGTCCGTCATTACACCTACGGCGCCGACCTGGCGCGGGGCATCCGCCTGTGCCTCGAGAAGCCCGAAGCGGTCAACGACGATTTCAACATCAGCACGGACGTTTCGACCAACGTGCTGGAGCTGGCCGAGCTGATCTGGACCAAGCTCCGGCCGGGCGTGCCGTTCCGCCACGTTTCCGATCCGCCGTATCCCTACGACGTCCAGAAGCGGGTGCCCGACACCGCCAAGGCCGCCCGCGTCCTCGGCTTCCGGGCGACGACCACGCTCGGCGAGATGCTCGACGTCGTCATCCCCTGGGTGAAGCAGCAGGTGGACTTCGGGAATATCTGAGGATTTGGCATTTTCCCCGCCCGGCGCGCACCTTCTCCCCAACGTGAAGGTGACGCTGGTTTCCCCCAGCGCCAGGCGGAAGTCGATCCGCCCCTGCCGCGTGTCGCAGGCGATATTCTCCCCTTGCTGGGTGCCGAAAAAAAACGGCGCGGCGAATACTCGCCAGTCCCTTCAATCGCGTCCAGAATTACTCGATGGACGGCCCGGCGAACCTCTGCAAGTTTTCCAGTCCGAAGCGGCCGCTCAGGGGCGAAGTCGAACTTCACCCGGAGCGGTCCCACAGCCGTCAGTCGGCACAAGGCCGCTGGGGAGTTTTTTCCTCGGACTCATGCGGAGCGCGGCGCCAAGCGATTCCACCCACGCGCGGTGCCGTCTGGACAGACGGAAGCCGGGATTTTGCAGCCACCGGGAATGGGAAGTTGGAATCGGGGCAAGTTCAGGCGGTCACGGGCACCGTGGTCGGGCATCGCTGTATTACGAGCGGACACGCCCGCCAGGAACATTCCGGTGCTGGGTCACAGTGGTTTATACATCGCTGCGGATGTCGGACCCGGACATTCCGTCGTTCACCGCGTCAACGACGGCGCGTAAGGACTTTCGTGATAACGGCGCACGGCCGACACAAGCCGTGCTGAACAGGTTGTAAGCGCATTGTTCCAATGCACCGCTTGCGGTTTAGCACGCTGCGGCTGCGCCGCCAGCGGCTTACCATTTACTTCCTTCACCATCGCCAATCGAGGTGCGATCGTTCAAGAGCAGTTCGCGGTTTTTTTTCGACGAGTTGACCTCGCAGCTGTTTACTTAGGCAGCTTCCAGAGCCGGGCGGTCTTGTCGGCGCTCCCGGACAGGGCGTACTTGCCGTCCGGCGAGAAGGCCACGCTCCAGATCAGCTGCTGATGGCCGGCGGCGCGGGTCACTTCCTGCCCGGTTTCGATGTTCCACAACCGCATGATGGTGTTTTCGCCCGGCAGCGTGTACTCGCCGGACAGCGCTTGCTTGCCGTCCGGGGCGAAGGCCACGCTCTGCACCAGGCCCATCTGCCCGCCGAAGCGGCGCAGTTCCTTGCCGCGCGCCACGCTCCACAGCCGCATGGTGCCGTCCGAGCTGCCGGTCAGCACGTGCTTGCCGTCCGGCGAGAAGGCGACGCTCAGCACCCAGCTGGCATGGCCCTCGAAGCGGTTCAGTTCCTCGCCGGTGTCCACGTTGCACAGCCGGGCGGTCTGGTCCTCGCTGCCGTAGAGGAAGTGCTTGCCGTCCGGCGCGAAGGTGACGCTGTGGATCAGCCAGTTATGGCCCTCGAAGCTGCGGATTTCGCGGCCGGATTCCACGTCCCAGAGGCGGACGGTCTTGTCCCAGCTGGCCGACAGCGCCCGCGTGCCGTCCGGCGAGAAGGA